>DNCF01000055.1:0-213 GCA_003484545.1 Massilia sp.
CGCGAACTGCTGGAGCTGGAAACGAAGCGCCTGGAAGAGCAGGCCGCCGAGCTGTCGGCGACCGAGGATGCGATCAACGACCGCAAGGCCGAAGCCCGCCAGCGCGCGGCGTCCGAGAACATCACCCGTGAAGTGCTGGGGCGGCTGAAGAAGCAGCCTTCGGCGCAGCAGGCCGCGGCGCGGCTGGCGGAGGTGATCATGGCCCAGCGGCGG
>DNCF01000055.1:395-3445 GCA_003484545.1 Massilia sp.
CTCGTGCCCACGCGGTACTCCGCCTGCATGTCGAAACACGTGCAAACGAAAAAGGCCGATGATCGCACCGCTGCGAGATCATCGGCCTCGTTATTTCAACCGTCGTACCGCGTGGGTACAAGTACCCACCCTACGGTCAACGTCGCAGAGCTGATATGCGCTGCGTCTCAATCGGTGTGTGGTGATATATAGCGCGTATCACTGCGCCGTGGCCGGCGCATCGCTCGGCGCTACCGGATTCTCCGGCCCGGTATTCACCGAGGTCACGAAATACTCGGTTTCGCCGAAGCAGGAGGTCGGCACGCCGCGGTGCTGTTCGTAGCTGATCTCGACGCGCTGGCCCATGGTGGACTGCAGCTTCTGCACCAGGTTTTCTTCGCGCACGGTGAAGGCGAAGCGCTCCGGAATCGCACCCGGCATGCTCGAGAGCAGGATCTCGCCTTCCCAGGTCTTGCACAGCCAGCCCTTCTTCGAGAATTTCTGCAGGTAGCCGGCGCGCGTACCCTCGGAATACGACCAGCTGAGGGTGAACCAGGTATATAAACCGAGTACCACGACCAGGGCGGCGATCACGGTCAGCAGGATGGGGAGGACGCGGCGGGGCAGGGCAGTCGGCATGGTGTGCTTGATAGTCGATGTTGAAGGAACGAAGGCGCGCGATAGCCGCGCGGCGCCCATTCTGCCATGGCCGCGCGGATTGTCAAAACGGCAGGCTTAAGCCTTCCTTAGGCCACGCCCACGCTGTCGCGTTCCTCCTCCAGCTGCATGCGCTTGCGGTAGCGCACCGAGGACCACAGCGACACCAGGATGAAGGCCAGCCCCGACAGNNGCGCCGATCGCCAGGCCCAGCATGATGATGACCACGTCGTTGGTGATCGCAAACGCGCCGATCACGCCGTCGAAGCTGAAGGACGCGTCCAGCACTTCCAGGTAGAGGAAGCCACCGATGCTGCCCTGGGAGATCATCTTGCCGACCGTCGGGTCGGCTTCTTCTTCCTCGAGCAGGCCGCTGATCCAGTTGACGCCGATGTAGACCAGCACCCCGACCACGCCGGAAATCAGGACGGCCAGCTTGCGCGCCGGCGGCATCAGGCTCATGGCGAAGAATACGGCAAGCAGGGTCAGCAGCACCGCCAGGCCCTCGGTCCCGTACTTGCCGACCTTCTCCTCGATCCAGCCGAGCCAGTGCAGTTCCTTTTCCTCGTCGAACAGGAAGTTCAGGAAGACCAGCATCAGGAAGGCGCCGCCGAAGGCCGAGACCTCGGCGTGGTGCTCGGTCAGGTGGCGCGAATACTCGCGTGGGGTCTCGATCGCCATGTTCCAGACGTCGACCAGCCCCAGGCCCGTGGCGACCGAGACGATCACCAGCGGGAACAGCAGGCGCATGCCGAACACCGCGACCAGGATGCCGACGGTCAGGAACAGCTTGCGCCAGAATTCGTTCCAGTGCCGCAGCACCGAGGCATTCACGACCGCGTTGTCGAAGGACAGCGATACCTCGAGCACACCCAGCACAGCGGTGATCCACAGCGCCGATAACATGCCCGAGAGCCCGCCATGCTCGTAACCCCACCAGCCCGCCAGGGCCATGAGCACGACAGTGACCGCGAACGACAGCCGGAAGTGACGCATGGTGACTCCTTATTTGTGGAACCTGGACGATTGCCGCGGCGCTGGTCCAGGTTCCTGGTGATTGCTTATTGGTTGAAATGCCACAGTTTAGCGGCATCTTACCTGTTTCCAAGCGAGAGACGGCGCAGCGCAGGTCGCCCACGTCCCTGGCTTCTGCCATAATTCCGCCCGGCATTTATTTTTTGGAAAATCATGGACTTCACTTACCTCATCACGCCATTCCTGACCTGGCTCGTCGTCGGTCCGATCAAATTCCTGATCAATAGCGCGCGCCAGGGGCGCTGGGCCTTCAACCTGGTCGGCAACGGCGGCTTCCCGAGCAACCACAGCTCGGTCGTGACCAGCATGGCGACCCTGATCGCGCTGCGCGAGGGGATGGGGCACCCGGCCTTCGGCGTGGCCGTCACCCTGGCCTTCATCGTGATGATCGACGCCAACAGCCTGCGCCAGCACGTCGGCCGCCAGGCCGCCGCCATCAACCGCCTGGCGGTGGACGTCAAGGGCCACCATATCTTGCGCGAACGCATGGGCCACACCCTGGTCGAGATCTGCGGCGGCATCGTCACCGGCATCGGCATGGGCTTCCTGGTCTATCACCTGTTCGTGGTCTAAGGGCAAATTCCCTCACGTCCACAGGGGAGCGCGTGGCGGCGGCCTGTCCGCCATGTGTCCGCCTGTCCGCGCGACGCGCCGCGTTTCGTCCGCCTGAAATGCAGTTCGTCGCGCCAGATCGCAGTTCATCCATCGAAAACCACAGTGCGCAGGATCGTCAATTGACTGGTGGGTCCGGCTCCCGGATACTGCCCGCTGGCGAAATCCCGCTTTAGAAAAATACATACATCAGCGTCCATTGGAGAGACTCAACATGCTGCGCAACACTCTACTCGTCCTTGCCATCGCGTCGGCCCTGGCCGCCTGCAGCAAGGAGGCCAAGGATCCGGCCAAGCCGGGTGCGAACGCCACCGCCCAGGCCAAGCAGAACGACGGCAAGCCCAGCCAGTTGCTGGTGGCGCCCGAGGACTTGCTGACGGTGCGGAGCGATGCGCTGGCATCCGGCCCGGTGATCACCGGCTCGATCCAGCCGGAACGCCGCGCCGACCTGCGCGCGGAAGTCTCGGCCGTGGTGCTGCAGGTGTTGAAGGAAAACGGCGAGCCGGTCAAGCGCGGCGACCTGCTGGTCAAGCTCGACGAGACGGCGATCCGCGATTCGCTGCTGTCGGCCGACGAGGCGGTGCGCGCGGCCAGCCAGGCGCTCGACCAGGCCAACCGCCAGCTCGAGCGCCTGAAGACCCTGCGCGCCTCGGGCATGACCTCGGCCGCGGCCTTCGACGAGGCCGAAGTGCGCCGCAACAGCGCCCAGAGCGAAGTGTCGGCCGCGAAGAGCCGCGCCGCCCTCGCGCGCCATCAGCTCGTGCAGC
>DNCF01000054.1 GCA_003484545.1 Massilia sp.
TGCGGCGCGAGCGCGGCCGCCACGTCGCGCATCTGCTGCGGCTTCACGGCCAGCACCACGACCTCGCAGCGTGCCACGGCCGCGTCGATGGCGTGTGCTGTCGTCGCACCGTACTGCGCGGCGAGTTTAGCCAGCGCCTCAGCGTTCGGATCGACCACGTGCACCTGCAGGTCCGTCCCCAGTTCTTTCGCCAGTCCGGCGATCAGCGCCGTGGCCATGTTCCCGCCGCCGATGAAAGCGATCTTCATTCCGAATCCTTGTGGTAGTTGCGTGTGCCGAAGATGGCGCTGCCGACGCGCACGATGGTCGCGCCCTCGAGAATGGCCGCCGTCATGTCGCCCGACATGCCCATCGACAGGGTGTCGACCAGGATGCCGTCCGCGCGCAGGGCTTCGCCGAGCTTGCGCAGTGTGGCGAAGGCCGCGCGCTGCAGCGTCGGGTCGGTCTGCGGCTCGGGGATCGCCATCAGGCCGCGCAGGCGCAGGTTCGGCAGCTGCGCCACCGCGCGCGCCAGTTCGGGCAATTCATTTGGGGTGGCGCCGCTCTTGGTCGTCTCGCCACTGATGTTCACCTGCAGGCAGATGTTCAGCGGCCCCAGCTCGGGCGGGCGTTGCTCCGACAAGCGCTGCGCGATTTTTAATCGTTCCACCGTATGCACCCAGTCGAAATGGCTCGCGATCGGCCGCGTCTTGTTGCTCTGGATCGGGCCGATGAAATGCCATTCGACGGGCGCCTCCGGTTGCGCGCGCGCCACGGCCGCGATTTTTTCGACGCCTTCCTGCAGGTAGTTTTCGCCGAAGGCGCGCTGTCCGGCGGCCATCGCTTCCAGCACCGCCTCCGCAGGGAAGGTCTTGGACACGGCCAGCAACTGGACCATCGAACGCGCCCTGCCGGCCTCCTGGACGGCGGCGGCGATTGTCGCTTCAACAGCTTGCAAGTTGTCGGCGATTGTGGACATAATTATTTTCTATGGGCAATATTCGAGTCGATGCGAGAGCGCTGGCCGAAGCCGCGCCCTTCACGGCACAGGGATTATAAATGGACATCTCCGAATTACTCGCCTTCTCGGTCAAGAACAAGGCCTCCGACCTCCACCTCTCGGCCGGCCTGCCGCCGATGATCCGCGTCCATGGCGACGTGCGCCGCATCAACCTGCCGCCGCTCGAGCACAAGGACGTGCACGCCATGATCTATGACATCATGAACGACGGCCAGCGCAAGCAGTACGAAGAGGTGCTCGAGTGCGACTTCTCGTTCGCGATTCCCGGCCTGGCGCGTTTCCGCGTCAATGCCTTCAACCAGGAGCGCGGCGCATCGGCCGTGCTGCGCACGATTCCCTCGAAGATCCTGACCCTGGAAGAGTTGAATGCCCCGCGCATCTTCGGCGAGCTGGCATTGAAGCCGCGCGGCCTGGTGCTGGTCACCGGCCCGACCGGCTCGGGCAAGTCGACCACTCTGGCGGCGATGGTGAACCACCTGAACGAGAACGAGTACGGCCACATTTTGACCATCGAGGACCCGATCGAATTCGTGCACGACTCGAAGAAGTGCCTGATCAACCAGCGCGAAGTCGGCCCCCACACCCTGTCCTTCAGCAACGCGCTGCGCTCGGCCCTGCGTGAAGACCCGGACGCGATCCTGGTCGGCGAGCTGCGCGACCTGGAAACCATCCGCCTGGCGCTGTCGGCCGCCGAGACCGGCCACCTGGTGTTCGGCACCCTGCACACCTCGTCGGCGGCGAAGACCATCGACCGTATCGTCGACGTGTTCCCGGCTGAAGAGAAAGAGATGGTGCGCGCGATGCTGTCGGAGTCGCTGCAGGCCGTGATTTCCCAGACCCTCTTGAAGACCAAGGACGGCTCGGGCCGCGTGGCGGCGCACGAGATCATGCTCGGCACGCCGGCGATCCGCAACCTGATCCGCGAGGCCAAGATCGCCCAGATGTACTCGGCGATCCAGACCGGCAGCAACGTCGGCATGCAGACCCTGGACCAGAACCTGACGGACCTGGTGCGCCGCAACGTGATCTCGAGCAGCGCCGCCCGCGCCGCGGCAAAGATTCCCGAAAACTTCCCGGGGTAAGCCATGGAACGCGACCAGGCCTCCAAATTCATGTTCGACCTGCTGCGCCTGATGGTCAGCAAGGGCGGCTCGGACCTCTTCATCACCGCCGGCTTCCCGCCGGCGATCAAGATCGACGGCAGGATGACGCCGGTCTCGAGCCAGCCCCTCACCGCCGCCCATACGGCGGACCTGGCGCGGGCCATCATGAACGACAAGCAGACCGCCGGCTTCGAACTCACCAAGGAAGCCAACTTCGCGATCAGCCCCGGCGACCTGGGACGCTTCCGCGTCTCCGCCTTCGTGCAAATGAGCAGCGTCGGCATGGTGCTGCGTACCATCACGACCCAGATCCCGAAGTTCGAGGACCTGGCCCTGCCCGAGGTGCTGAAGGACGTGATCATGTCCAAGCGCGGCCTGGTGATCATGGTCGGCGCCACCGGCTCCGGTAAATCGACGACCCTCGCTGCGATGGTCGGCTACCGCAACGAGAACAGCTACGGCCACATCATCACCATCGAGGACCCGGTCGAATTCGTCCATCCGCACAGGAACTGCGTGATCACCCAGCGCGAAGTGGGCGTGGACACCGACAGCTTCGAGGCGGCCCTGAAGAACTCCCTGCGCCAGGCGCCGGACGTGATCCAGATCGGCGAGATCCGCGACCGCGAAACGATGGAGCACGCGATCGCCTTTGCCGAGACCGGCCACCTCTGCCTGGCCACCCTGCACGCGAACAGCGCCAACCAGGCGCTGGACCGCATCATCAACTTCTTCCCGGAAGAGCGCCGCCAGCAGCTGCTGATGGACCTGTCGCTGAACCTGCGCGGCCTGATCTCGCAGCGCCTGATCCCGAAGAAGGAAGACAAGGGCCGCGTGGTGGCGATGGAGATCATGCTGAATTCGCCGCTGATCTCGGACCTGATCTTCAAGGGCGAAGTCCACGAGATCAAGGAAATCATGAAGAAGTCGCGCGAGCTGGGCATGCAGACCTTCGACCAGGCGCTGTTCGACCTGTACGAGCTTGATAAGATTTCGTACGAGGACGCGCTGCGCAACGCCGACTCGGTGAACGACCTGCGCCTGAGCATCAAGCTCAACAGCAAGCACGCGAAGAACCGCGATTTTTCGAGCGGGACCGAGCATCTCGGGCTGGTGTGACCGCGTCGGCATTTGGGCTTGACCGTAGGGTGGGCGCCTGTTCAGCACAGGGACATAGG
>DNCF01000053.1 GCA_003484545.1 Massilia sp.
GCGCGACATCACCGAGCGCAAGCTGGCCGAGGAACGCCTGCACCACCTGGCCTATTACAACGAACTGACCGGCCTGCCGAACCGCACCCTGTTCGCGCGCCTGGTCGACCAGGCGCTGATGGTCGCCCAGCGCAACGAGCTGTCGGGCTGCGTCCTGTTCATCGACCTGAACCGCTTCAAGCTGGTCAACGACACCCTGGGCCGCCGCATCGGCGACGAGCTGCTGCGCCAGGTGGCGGCGCGCTTTCGCGCCACGCTGCGCGAGGAGGACGTGGTGGCCCACCTGGCCGGCGACGAGTTCGCGGTCGGCCTGTTCGACGTGCGCCAGCATTTCGAGGCCACCACGGTGGCGCAGAAGCTCCAGAGCGCGCTCGACGCGCCCTTCCTGATCGAAGGGCACGACCTGCGCGTGGGCGCCAGTGTCGGCATCAGCGTCTATCCGCAGGACGGCATGGATGCCGATTCGCTGCTGCGCATGGCCGACATCGCGATGGAACGCGCCAAGGAAGACCACGCGAATCCGGACAACAGCGTCGCCTTCTACAGCCTCGACATGAACAAGGGCATGCACGAGCGCATGCGGATCGAGTCGGGCCTGCGCCACGCGCTGGGGCAGGGCGAACTGATGCTGTGCTACCAGCCGAAATTCGAAATCGGCAGCGCCCGCATCGTCGGCGCCGAGGCCCTGGTGCGCTGGGTCCACCCCGAACGGGGCCTGGTGCCGCCCTCGGAATTCATCCCGCTGGCCGAGAGCACCGGCCTGATCGTCCAGGTGGGCGAGTGGGTGCTGGAGCAGGCCTGCGCCCAGGCGGCGAGCTGGCAGCGCTCCGGCATGCGCCCCTTCCGCCTGGCGGTGAACGTGTCGGCGCGCGAATTCACCGAGTCGCTGCCGAACCGCGTCGCCGCCACGCTGGCGCGCCACGGGCTGGCGCCGGACTGGCTGGAGCTGGAGATCACCGAAAGCACCCTGATGCACGACATCGACCGTGTGATCGGCATCATGGACCGCATCAACGCCCTCGGCGTCGCGCTCTCGCTCGACGACTTCGGCACCGGCTACTCCAGCCTGTCCTACCTGAAGCGCTTCCCGATCCACACCCTGAAGATCGACCGCTCCTTCACCACCGGCATCCCGAACGACGCCAGCGACTGCGCGATCGCCAGCACCATCATCAGCATCGGCCGCCAGCTCGGCCACCGCGTGATCGCCGAAGGCGTCGAGACGCTGGAGCAGCTCGAATTCCTGCGCGACAGCGGCTGCGACGAGGTGCAGGGCTACCTGTACGCCGCCCCGCTGCCGGCCGCCCGTTTCGAACAGGGGCTGCGCGAGAACTGGCTGCTGGTGGAGTAGGGCGCCGGTCTCGCGCGGCGCTACTGCCCGGGCCGGGATGATTTATGTATAATGCCGGTTCCTTACAGGAAGCGTGGCCGAGTGGTTGAAGGCAGCAGTCTTGAAAACTGCCGACGGGGGAACCCGTTCGTGAGTTCGAATCTCACCGCTTCCGCCAGAATTGCGAACGAGCCCTTGTCCAGCAAGGGCTTTTTTATTTTCGCCCCCGGATGGGCGAGGCCCGCAGTGGCCAGCGCATCGATTCGGCGATGCGATCCAGCCGGTATGTCGACGTCAAATCGTGCTGCACAACTCCGTTACCCGATTCGCGCCATCGGTCTCGCTGTGCACCGCCTGGATGATCAAGCCATCCCGGATGAAGAAATAGCTTGGCAGCGGACCGGTCATGCCGCCGTAGGCATTCTTCGCGTTGACGGTCGCGCAGGTGGCCCAGCCGAACTGGCCAACGCCGCCGAAGCCGTACCAGGACTTCGTCAGTGGCCGATAAAACTCGAAGGTCGCGCCGGCGCCGGGATCGCGCAGGCGGTCGTTGACGTACTTCTTGATCAGCTCCTGGTAATTTGCCGGCATCGGGCCATAGTCGGCATTCGCCAGTTGATCGGCGCTGGGGCCGGACGCGCAGCCTGCAAGCAGGGCGAGGGTAATGAATGAAAGATGTCGCATCGGTCTGGAACAAGCGGCAAGCAGGCGTGCCGTGGCGCCGCCTGGGATTATCCCCGAAATCTCCGGCACGCTGTCAAAATGATGCGCGCGGGCAATGGAACTCCTGTTCCTCCCTGGCCGTTCGACGCCATGTCGATGTGGTATCGCGGGAGTGATTTCCGCAAGTTGTACTGATGCATACAGGCCGCGCACCGCAGGGAGCGGCGCGCGAAAACGACAAATCAGCCAGCGGAATTGCGGCGCCGCGCCGCGCCGATCATCCCGGCGGCACCGAGCGCCAGCAGGGCGATGCTCGCCGGCTCGGGAACTTGCCCGGGAACTTCGTTGGGTCCGATATAGCGCGGCACGATGCGTGGCACGCCGTACTCGTAACCGTCCATCGAATCGAGGTATTCCGCCAGTTCCGGGTCGACGCTACCACGGGTGGCGATACCGGTCAGGGTGCCGGAATAGAACTGCGGCGGTTCCTGCTCGAAAAGATCGGCGTCGTAACGCGCCGTGTAGACGAAGTTGCCCTGGGCATTGCGTGCAAAGCTGACGCTGAGATTCGTGAAGTGATCCGCCCCGAAGTCGTCGGCGATCGTGAAATTGGTGGGACCGTCGCTCAGGAAGTGGGTGGTGGCGTCGGTCAGCAGCATCTCGCCCTCGCCGCCGAGCGGATAGAACGGTTGGCCATAGCCGCGGACGGGGTCGATCAGCCAGAAGTCGAAATAGGCGATCGACTGGTCGGTGTCGTGCTGGATAAAGTAGCCGGACAGTCCGCCGTCGTTGGCTCCGGTATGGAAATCGTACTGAATATAGCCAGCGGAAGCGTTCAGGGAAAACAGCGCCGTGGCTGCGAGTGCGAAGAGTTTCTTGATCATGGTATGGAGGCGTAGTTGTTGAAGGGTGCAACGAATAGAAGCAAACCGTGTGCCACTAAAAGTTAACGATTAAAAACAACTACTTGTTGCACGCCATGCGTAGCGCATTTCCTAAATGTAAGAATTACCGACAAGGAAAAGTCTATCGTCCTGATGTCATTGTCGTCGACTGAGCTTTACGGCAGCCACGCGTCATGCGCGTTCTCGAAAACCGGGCGCTGCCGTCGAACGGGAACGCCCGGCTCGCCTGGCTTACGACACGGACCGACCGCGCAGGCCAAGGCAGGCCAATAGTCCGGCGCCCAACAAGGCCAGCGAGCCGGGTTCCGGAATCTGCGCAATCTGGGCGGTCGTGCTCACGCGGCGGATGTAGCCGTTGGCGCCGCTGCAGGAGGGAGTCTCCCAGGTGCAGCCGGCTCCTTCCATCTGCTCGTCGCTGTTCGCATCGATGACCGTGAACGTTTGTCCGGTCGAAAACATGTCGATGTGATGAAAGCCGTTGTTGAGGTAGATGCTGCCGGTCAGGTAGCCGTCGGCGCCGAATGCGAGCGCCATGTTCACGTACCCCATGCCGGTCGAGAAGCCGCCGCTTTTCGACGCGTACAGCATTTCTTCTCCCACACCTGGGAAGGTGTAGCGCAGGTTGAGCAGGCCATTTTGCGGCACTTGATCGTAGCCGTAGGGATCGCTGTATTCGAAGTTGAATGCGCCGCTCGCGACGGTTTGATCGTCGAATTCGAGCTCGAGCGTTATTCCCCAGGGAAGCTCATCGTTCAAAGCCTGCCATTCGTAAATGACGCCGGCTTGGCTGCACAGTGGCAGCAGGCAAAGGCCGATAGCGGCCAGGTAAGAGCGGATATGCATGGTAAGCCCCTTGTGTTGATGGGTTACCAATAGCAAGTTGTAGGCCAGTACTGTAAGTGCTTGAATCGCATCGATTATATTCTTGACTCCAGGAAGTGAATCGTGAGCATTGTAAATATTTCCGACGGTATAAAAAGCGCGATGACACGTTTTTATTTCTTGTCCCCGAATAAGACGCACATTCCCAGCTCTCGTAAAGCGGAGGGAAAATCCTGTAAATATTGCACTTGATTAATATCGTCAGAGTCTGCCTACAAAAAGACAAGCCAATTTGGTGAGCCGTATGTGGGCTATTCGACAGATGAACCCGCTCGAACAGGGGTAAGGTAGAGGCGTGGAGAGGATACGCCGATGCTGAAGTCGATTGTCACGATTGCTGTGCTGGGAGGAAGTGCCGCCGCTGCCTGGGCGCAGAGCGGTGTGACGACCTACGGTGTGCTCGACGCCGGCGTGGTGGGCGAGGGCGGCTGCGTCAACGGCTGCACGACCCGCGTCGGCAGCGGCATCGCGTCGGCCTCGCGCATCGGCATCCACGGCAGCGAGGCGATCGGCCAGAACACCTCGGCGATCTTCGGCCTCGAGACCGAGATGCGGCTCGATACCGGCCGCGCCGCCGGCCGCGATCAGGAGAAGAACGAGCGCCTCGAGCACCAGGCCTGGGTCGGGCTGTCGGGCGAATTCGGGGCGATCACGGTCGGGCGCCAGTACAACCTGCAATATCTCGCGTTGACCGATGTCGCCGACCCGTTCAAGGGCGGCACCGCCGGCAGCGCGTCCAACCTGATCGGCGGGCCACGCCGCACCGACAATGGGGTCCAGTACTACAAGATTTTCCCGAATGGGTTCGAGGGCGGGGTCTCATGGGCCGCACGCGACCTCGACACCTCGCCCGCCGGACGCGCCTGGGGCATGACGGTCGGCCTGTCCAGCGGCCCGCTGACGGTGCGGGCCGCGCACCGCAACCAGAACGCGGTGCGCGTCAATCTCAACAGCAAGACCAGCAACGACACCAACTCGAAGAATTCGATCGTGGCCGCCAACCTGCGCCTGGGCTGGGGCACGGCCTACGCCGCTTACAGCATGAGTCGGGGCCTGGCCAGCTCGCCGCTGTTCAACCCCGACAATCCGTATGCGGCCGGCATCGCCCGCACGCCGTCGAGCAACAGCCGCGACGTGCTGTTCGGCTTCGCCATCCCGGTCGACCATTCGATCACCTTGCTGACTTCGTACATCCGCAAGAACGACCGCGACCTTGCCAACCAGGACGCCAACCAGATGGCGATCGGCGCGAGTTATTCGGTGTCGCGCCGCACGGACTTCTACGCGGCGTACTCGCACATCCGCAACCGCAACGGCGCCGGCTACACGGTCGGCAATGCAAGCGCACCCGGCAGCGGCAACAAGGCCTTCAACGTCGGCATGCGCCACGCGTTTTAAGAAGCCTGTAGCCTGACACTATCCGCTAACAATCTGTATGGAGGCATCATGACTGGAGCCAGCACCCTTGATCCGGACAACTTTCCGGAACGTCCCGACCGCAGCCTTGGCAAGGGCCACGGCACCGACGCCCTCGGTCCGAGCGACCTGTCCGACACCGGCAGCGACGTGATGGGCGGTCCGGGCCTTGCGTCCAACGTCGATCCCGACCAGCTGGTCCATCTCGACCGCGGCACCAACGAGGAGGAAGAAAGCTCCGCCGGCGGCACCGCCGGCCCGGACGTCGGCGACGCCAACTTCTCGTCCGACAGCGACTCCGCTGGCACCGGCGAGCGCGCCAGTGCCGGCCGCGACACCGTGGTCGAGGATGGCGCCGACATCGATACCGACCGCGTCGAATCCATCCCCGACCTGCCGCTCACGGAAGAGGATACCGACTTCCTAGCGAGCCAACCGCCGGGACAGTCCACGGGCCGCGAATAAGGCCCCGACCAGCGCGCCGCCGCCCAGCAGGGCGGCGGTCAGCGGCTTCGAGCGCAGGGCCAGCGCCGTGTAGGCCGAACTTTCCGCGACGTGGCGTTCGGTCATGCCTTGGCGCTGGCGCAGGGCCTGGCTGGGATCGGGCGCATGCAGCGCGTCGCGGCGGCCCGGCGCCTTGTCGAATTTCGATTTCTGCTGCTTGAACATCGACACGTTCATGAAGCGGTCGAGCATGCGCGGCATGTAGGCGTTACCCGACGAAATCATCTTCGAGGCGCCGCCGACGAAGATGTCGCGCTTCGGATGCTGGGCGCAATAGAGGATGGCCTTGGCCACGATCTCCGGCGCATACACGGGCGGCGGCAGGGCCGCTTCCTTGTCCATGTAGTTCTTCGCGTGCAGCGCGAACATGGTGTCGATCGCGGCCGGCTTGACCAGGGTCACCGAGATCGGCGCCTCTTCCTTCTCCAGTTCCATGCGCAGCGCGTCCGTGAATGCCTTGACCGCATGCTTCGAAGCCGAGTACATGCCCTGCAGCGGCGCGGCGCGGTCCGAGACCTCGCTGCCGACGTTGATGAGGGCGCCGCCGCCGCGCAGCTTCATGCGCTTGACCGCTTCCAGCGAGCCGTGCACCACGCCCCAGAAATTGGTCTGGAACAGGCGCACATGGTCTTCCAGCGCCACTTCCTCGAGGCGGCCGAAGGTGCCGACACCGGCGTTGTTGACCCAGGTGTCGATGCGCCCGAAGCGCTCCATTGCGGTCTGGCCGATGCGTTCGACGTCGGCCTGGTTGCCGACGTCGGCGGCGACAGTGGCCACCTGGCAGCCCTGGCGGCGCAGCTCGCTGGCGAGCTGGTCGAGGGCATCGCCGTTGCGCGCAGCCAGCACCAGCTTGGCGCCGGCCTCGGCGGCCATGCGCGCGGTGGTCAGGCCGATGCCGCTGCTGGCGCCGGTAATCACCATCACCTGCTCATCGATGTTGCGAAGTTTTACGGACATGACGTTTTCCTTTCCTCTGCTTGCGTCGTGGAATCGGACAGCCCGCATGCCGGGTACAGGCGCACCGCGGTGCGGGCCGATATCGATGTATGTCTTATCGAACTAGACATGGTCGTGGTCATGCACCGTATTTCAAGCCATTTTTTGCCGGGCTGGCGCGCCGTAGGGCTGCGGACAAGGCGTGGACAGGGGAAGACGGCAGGGCAGTTGTGCGCGAAAGGGCCGCGTTCGCTGATAGGATCGAAGCGCGGCAGCAGGAGAATGTTGCGGCTGGCGGGACAGGACAGCCGGGTGCCGGCGCCGGATGTGCAAACGGCAGCCATGATGGCTGCCGCGCTCGGATTGCGGCGGCCGCGTCGGTGCAGGACGGCGCCGCAAGCCACGCCCCGGCCAGTGCGAAGAGGCACCGGCGGCACCGGCCGAGGGAGAAGGGAATGCTTCAGTGGGCTTTCGAGAGGATCAGCAGCCAGCGGCCGAACAGCAGGACTTCGACGTGACCCGCATCGATGCCGGTATCGCACTCGATGATGGGATTGACCGGGTAGAAGCGCTTGCGGAAGTCACGCGTGAGGGACAGTTCGCGGCGGCCGAAGCGCATCATGAAAGGAGCAGGAGCGTATTCCAGGCCGAAGGAGTTGTTCAGAGTGGTCATTGACGGATCCCTTGTTTATTCGTTGTGTTGGTCAAGTGACTAAAGAATAGCACAACCACTGTATAAATCCACAGCTACTGTACAAATAACCAGTAAAATTTTTTCGGTGTGGTTTTTTTGCCATCCATCCCCATTTGCTTCGCCATGGATAAATCGCTGACTTCCCGCCTGCACCGCTTCGCCGCCGCCCGAGTTTCGCCCGAAGAGCAGTTTGGCCTGCACCTGACGGCCGGCGTGCTGGTGCTGGTGCTGGCGATGGCGGGTTTTGCCCGTATCGCCGGTGCGGTGGTGGCCGGCGCGCCGATTACCCAGCTCGACGTCGAGCTGGCGAACTGGCTGCATGCCCATGCCAACCACAGCCCAGTCCTGCGTAACTTCCTGATGGGCATTACCCACCTGCACAGCACGCCCGGCATGCTGACGCTCACGGCGTTGGCCGCCTGGTGGTTCTACCGCCGCGGCGCGCGCCACTGGATCCCCACGCTGCTGGCGGCGGTGCCTGGCGGGATGGTGCTGAACGTCCTGATGAAGCACACGTTCGAACGTGCCCGTCCGCACTTCGACGAGCCCCTGCTCACGCTCTCCACCTACAGTTTCCCCAGCGGGCACACCTTGGCCGCGACCGTGTTCTACGGCGTGCTGGCCTGCTACCTGACGCGCCACGCGCACGGCTGGGGGCGGCGCGCCGGCATCGTGCTGCTGGCCTGCCTGATGGTGGCGCTGGTGGCCGGCTCGCGCCTCTACCTGGGCGCCCATTACCTGTCCGACGTGCTGGCGGCCATGGCCGAAGGCTGCGCCTGGCTATCGATCTGCGTGACCGGCGTGTCGACCCTGCGCCGGCGCCAGGCGGCGCGTGCGCGGCGCGGCGCCACCAACCTGAACGAGGAAACCTGATGCGTACACTTGTGCATTTGTCCGACCTGCATTTCGGCCGCGTCGACGCCGGCCTGCTGGCCCCCCTGCGCGAACTGATCCACAACATCGCGCCGGACGTCCTGGTGGTGTCGGGGGACCTGACCCAGCGCGCACGCAGCGAGGAATTCGAGCAGGCGCGCGCCTTCCTCGACACGCTGCCGGGGCCGCAGATCGTGGTGCCGGGCAACCACGACATTTCGCTGTACAACGTGTTCCGCCGCTTCGCCAAGCCGCTCGACCGCTACAAGCGCTACATCACGGACGACCTCGACCCCATCCATATCGACGGCGAGATCGCCGTGGTCGGCGTCAACACGGCGCGCTCGCTGACGATCAAGGACGGGCGCGTCAACCGCGAGCAGGTCGGGCGCATCCGCGAACGGCTCGCCGGGCTCGACCCGCGCATCACGCGCATCGTCGTCACCCACCATCCTTTCGACCTGCCGGAAACCTTCGAGCAGCGCGACCTGGTGAACCGCGCGCCGATGGCGATGGAGGTATTCGCCGAATGCGGCGTCGACGTGCTGCTGGCCGGTCACATGCACGTCAGCCATGCGGCCAGCACGGCGATGCGCTACCAGATCGACGCCTATGCGGCCCTGGTGGTGCAGGCCGGCACCGCGACCTCGACCCGCGGCCGCGGCGAGACGAA
>DNCF01000052.1 GCA_003484545.1 Massilia sp.
TGGGTTGCCGGGTCGAGTTCGACGATGCCGTTGCCGAGCACCGGGCTGGCCGTGCCCTCCTTGCGCCGGGTCAGCGCACGCATGCGCGCCAGCAGCTCGCTCATCGCGAACGGCTTGACCAGGTAATCGTCCGCGCCGCCGTCGAGGCCGGCCACGCGGTCCTCGGTGGCTTCGCGCGCCGTGAGCACCAGCACCGGCACGTCGTTGCGCGCCTTGCGGATCGCAGCCAGCACGGCCATGCCGTCCAGGCGCGGCAGGTTCAGGTCGAGCAGGATGAGTCCGTACTCGAGGGCCTGCAGCGCCGTCAGCGCGGCTTCGCCGTCGCGCACCCAGTCGGCCGCGTAGCTGGCGTCGCGCAGCGCATGCTGGACCACGCTGCCGATCATCGGGTCATCCTCGACCAGCAATACCCTCATCGTGCGGCTCCCCGCGCCGGCCGCCGATTGGCCATCGCGCCGGCCGGGACCCTCGTCGCTACTGTCATTGCTCCCTTCCTCGTGTGTGTCGCCGTCGATGCGCGGCCCCAGCTTACCAGCGGGCGGCGCCGGAGGCCGCCGCGTATTCGTGCGCATGCCCCGGGCCGGCCGGGAACGGCGCGAGCGCGACATGTTAGGAGGAAACACTTAGCAAACACTTAGCGTCCTGTACGCATGGCGGCCGTGTTGTTGATGTTGCTCCTCGCTAAGTGTTTGCTAATTCTTGCTGAGTACGATGGCCGGGTTCCTATGCGCCGCCGTCCATGCCGGGACAGGGCGGGCTTTGCCGCTTCGACGACGATGAAAACATTTGTTCTTGCCTTTCTGTTCCTGACCTCCCTGTTGGGACCCTTGTCTTGCGCCCAGGCCAAGGGGGAAGGGGCGGCGGCGACAGCCAAGGCGAAAGCCGCAAAGAAGGCGCGGCTGTCGAAAGCGGAGCAGCGCGATCGCGCCCTTGCCGCGCATCCGGCCGCGTTGCGCTCGAGCGCCGTCCTGATTCTCGACCCGAAGACGAGCAAGGTCCTCTACCAGAAAAATGCGGACGCGGTGATGCCGATCGCCTCGCTCACCAAGCTGATGACGGCACTGGTGGTGCTGGAGGCGCGCCAGGACATGAAGGAAATGCTGACCGTCAGCAGCGCGGACATCGACCGCCTCAAGTATTCCTCCTCGCGCCTGCAGGTGGGAACCCGCCTGTCGCGCTCGACCATGCTGCACCTTGCCCTGATGAGCTCGGAGAACCGGGCGGCGTCCGCGCTCGGGCGCCATTATCCCGGCGGAACGCAGGCGTTCGTCGCGAAGATGAATGCCAAAGCCAAGGCGCTGGGCATGCGCAACACCCGTTATGTCGAGCCGACCGGCCTGTCGAGCGCCAACGTCTCGACCCCGGAAGACCTGGCGAAGCTCGTGGTCGCCGCCGAAAAGAAGCCGCTCATCCGGCGCTACTCGACCGACCGCCGCTTCACGATCAGGCAGGGCCGGCAACAGACCGTCTACCGCAACTCCAACCGGCTGACCGCGAGCCCGAGCTGGAAGATCCGCCTGCAAAAGACGGGGTATATCTCGGAGGCCGGCCGCTGCATGGTGCTGCACGCGGCCGTCAAGGGCCGGGCCACGGTGATGATCTTCCTGGACTCGCAAGGGACCTTGTCGCGCGTGGCCGATGCCAACCGCGTGCGCGCCTGGCTGACGACCTTCAATCCCTGGCGCCGGCAATGACGCCGCCATGAAAGCGGCCGCCGGGCCCCGCTTGCGGCAGGGGCATCGTTGCGGCCGCCATGCGTGAAGCCGTCTTACAGCTTCTCGATCTGCCGGTTGATCGCCTTCTGCGCCCGCTCGTTACGCTCGCTGTAGCGGTCCGTCAGGTAATCCGTCCGTCCGCGCATCAGGAGCGTCATCTTGAACAACTCCTCCATCACGTCGACCACGCGGTCGTAATAGCTTGATGGCTTCATGCGGCCCGCCTCGTCGAATTCCTTGTAGGCCATCGGCACCGAGGACTGGTTCGGGATCGTGAACATGCGCATCCAGCGGCCCAGCAGGCGCAGCGTGTTGACCACGTTGAAGGACTGCGATCCACCGCAGACCTGCATCACCGCCAGCGTGCGGCCCTGGCTCGGGCGGATCGCGCCCATCTCCAGCGGAATCCAGTCGATCTGGTTCTTCATCACCGCCGTGATCGCGCCGTGGCGCTCGGGGCTGCACCAGACCTGGCCTTCCGACCACAGGCACAGCGCGCGCAGTTCGGCCACTTTCGGGTGGGTCTCGGGCACGCTGCCGACCATGGGCAACTCCATCGGATCGAAGATTTTCACCTCGGCGCCGAAGTGCTCGAGGATGCGCGCCGCCTCCTCGGTGAGGAAGCGGCTGAAGGAACGCTCGCGCAGCGAGCCGTAGAGCATCAGGATGCGCGGCGGATGGTTCATGTCGCCCACCGGCGCAAGTTTGTCGAGCGTCGCCAGGTCCAGCAGTTCCGGCCGGATGTTGGGGAGGTTCGGGATCTTGTCCATGTTGTTTCCTTAGCTTAGGCGCACGGCCAGCGCGCTCAGGGTGACCAGGAGGATCGGCAGCGTCAGCAGGATGCCGACCCGGAAGTAATATCCCCAGGAGATCTGGATGTTCTTGGACGACAGCACGTGCAGCCACAGCAGGGTGGCCAGGCTGCCGATCGGCGTGATCTTCGGACCGAGGTCGGCGCCGATGACGTTCGCATAGATCATCGCCTCGCGCACCACGCCCGTGGTCGCGGTGGCATCGATTGCCAGTGCGCCGACAAGCACGGTCGGCATGTTGTTCATGACGGAAGACAGGATGGCGGTGATGAAGCCGGTGCCGAGCGCGGCGCCCCAGACGCCGTAGCCGGCGCAGCGTTCGAGCAGGGCGGTCAAATCAGCGGTCAGGCCGGCGTTGCGCAGGCCATACACCACCAGGTACATCCCCAGCGAGAACACGACCACCTGCCAGGGCGCCCCGCGCAGGACTTCGCGCGTCGAGATCCGGTGCCCACGCGCCGCCACCGCGAGCAGTACGAGGGCCCCGGCGGCGGCGACCAGGCTGATCGGAATGCCGGCCTCGTCCAGCCAGAAGAAGCCGGCCAGCAGCAGCGCCAGCACCCACCAGCCGGCGACGAAGGTGGCGCGGTCATGGATGGCCTGTTCCGGGCGCTTCAACTGGGCCAGGTCGTAGTCGGCGGGGATGTCCTTGCGGAAGAACCAGACCAGGGCCGCCAGCGTCGCGGCCACCGACACCAGGTTCACCGGCGCCATCACCGCGGCATAGCGCGCGAAGCCGATATCGAAGTAGTCGCTCGATACGATGTTGACGAGGTTCGACACGACCAGCGGCAGGCTGGCGGTATCGGCGATGAAGCCGGCCGCCATCACGAAGGCCAGCGTCGCCTTCGGCGAAAAACGCAGGGCGGCCAGCATGGCGATCACGATGGGCGTCAGGATCAGCGCCGCGCCGTCGTTGGCGAACAGCGCGGCGACAGCGGCGCCGAGCAGGACCAGCAGCACGAACAGGCGCCTGCCATTGCCGCGGCCCCAGCGCGCCACGTGCAGGGCGGCCCATTCGAAGAAGCCCGCCTTGTCGAGCAAAAGGCTGATGACGATCACGGCGACGAAGGCGCCGGTCGCGTTCCAGACGATGTTCCACACGACCGGAATGTCGCCGACGTGGATGACGCCCGCGAGCAGGGCGGCGATGGCGCCGATGGATGCGCTCCAGCCGATGCCCAGCCCGCGCGGCTGCCAGATGACGAGGATGAGGGTTGCCAGGAAGATGAGGGATGCGATCGGCACGACGATCCTTCAGGCGGCGCGGTGGCCAATACGGCCGATACGATCGAGTTCGGCCTTGAGCCTGGCGCGATCGGTGGCCAGCGCGTCCAGCGGCAAGGCCAGGAAGGCCTCGATGCGCGCGCGCAGGATCGCGTAGGCCCGCTCGAAGGCGGCGCCGATTTCTTCCTCTGTTCCCACGACATGGCTGGGGTCCTCGACGCCCCAGTGCGTGCGCAGGACCGGGCCGAGATAGGCCGGGCAGGTTTCCCCTGCGGCGCTGGCGCAGACCGTCACCACGATGTCCGGGGTCAGCGGCAAATCCTCCCAGGATTTGCTGTAGTAGCCTTCGGTGGCGATGCCCTTGGCGGCCAGCAGGGCCAGCGCCTGCTCGTTCAGCTTGCCGGTGGGCTGGCTGCCGGCGCTGACGGCATGCCAGCCTTCCGGCGCCAGGTGGTTGAAGACGGCTTCGCTGATGAGCGAGCGGCAGGAGTTGCCGGTGCAGAGGAAAAGTACGTTCACGGTCGGGGCCAGGGCAAAGTGGAGCGATGGATGGGGTTCAGGCACCGCAGGCGGATGTTCCGGTTTCGCACGCGGAACTGCCGTCCGGCGCACAGGGGGTGCCGCCGCAGCAGTTTTCAGTAAGGAATCCAAGCAGGGCGTTCATCGTGTCGAACTGCGCGGCGTAGATGATGAAGCGGCCGTCCTGGCGCGGCAGGATGAGGCTCGCGTTGGACAGCTCTTTCAGGTGGAAGGAGAGCGAAGAGGGCGGTATGCCAAGCGCTTCTGCAATCTTGCTTGCAGCAAGGCCGCCAGGGCCAGCCTGTACGAGGAGCCGGAACGCGGCCAGCCGCGACTCCTGTGCGAGAGCGGCCAGGGCCAGTACTGCATCCTTGTTTTCCATGATGGCCTCCTCGTTCAATTCGATATTTCGAGTATAGTCGAATAAATGTTTGGAGGGCAACCCGTGCTGACGTTTCGAGAATTGTCGAAATGTCTTGACACACTGGCGCGATCCAAAATATTCTGTATTCGTCGAACAACGAACAAGCCGTGCCGGAGCACTGGCCCTGTGTTCTTTTTGCGCCTTTTGCTCCATTCGCATATTCGTAGTTCGACGAATGAGGAATGGCTGCGCGATGCGGCCGATCATGAGCGACCGGGAAACACCGGCCTACATCAGGAGAATGAGCATGCACACGAACGATGAACAACAATTGCCGGTCGCGGTATTGGGCGCTGGGCCGGTTGGACTGGCCGCGGCGGCGCACCTGATCGAACGCGGCCTGTCCCCGATGGTCCTGGAAGCCGGGCCGGCCGTGGGCACCAATCTTGCCACCTATCGCCATGTGCGCCTGTTCTCGCCATGGCAGTACAACATCGACAAGGCTGCCCGGCGCCTGTTGCAGGCCCAGGGATGGCATGCGCCGGCCGATGATGCCCTGCCCACCGCCGGCGAACTGCTCGACGACTACCTCGCGCCGCTGGCAGCGACGTCCGCGATTGCAGCCAGTCTGCGGCTCGGCCACCGTGTCACCGCCGTTACCCGCCTCGGCTTCGACAAGGTCAAGACCCGCGGTCGCGAGGGCGCTCCCTTCCTCATCCGCGTCGAAACGGCCGAGGGGCCGCGCCAGTACCTGGCCAGCGCCGTGATCGATGCCACGGGGACCTGGTCGCATCCGAATCCGCTGGGTGCGGACGGCATTCCGGCGCTGGGCGAAGCGGCGCTGGCCGCGCGCATCGATTACGGCATGCCCGACGTGCTCGGGGCCGCGCGCGAGCACTTCGCGGGCCGCAGGGTGCTGGTCGTCGGCGCCGGGCACTCGGCTGCCGGCGTCTTGCTCGCGCTTGCCCAGCTGGCCAAGGATCATCGGGGAACCAGCATCGTATGGGCGACCCGGGGCAGCCAGCTGGCCCGGGTATTCGGTGGCGGCGCAGCCGATGGCCTGCAGGCGCGCGGCCAGCTGGGAATGCGGCTGAAAGCCTTGCGCGACGCGGGCGGACTGGCGCTGCACGAGAACTTCCGCATCGACGAGTTACTTGAGGTCGAGGGACGTATTCACGTTCTCGGAGAAGCGCGCGACGGCGTGACGCCGGTGATCCAAGGGATCGACCGCATCGTCTGCGCCGCGGGCGCCCGTCCCGACCTTGCCCTGACCCGGGAGCTGCGCGTACGCCACGATCCCTGGCTCGAGAGCACCGATGCGCTGGCGCCGCTGATCGATCCGAACGAACATAGCTGCGGTACGGTCCGTCCGCATGGACACCGCGAACTGGCGCACCCGGAACCCGGCTACTACGCTGTCGGCGCCAAGAGCTATGGCCGTGCGCCGAACTTCCTGATGGCCACTGGCTACGAACAGGTGCGTTCGGTGGTGGCTGCCCTGGCGGGGGAGATGGAAGCAGCCGACGACGTCCAGCTCGACCTTCCGGAAACCGGTGTCTGCAATACGCGCCTGGCGTACGAGGACGCCGTGGCCGAACCGGCAGCCTGCTGCGACGTGCCCGCTGCGGCTGCGGCTTCCTACTGCGTGCCGGCGCCGGCTCCGTCTGGCGCCTGCGGTTGCAGCAAGCCCGCCAGCGTAGGCTGCTGCGCCTGACCTGAACGATCCCGCCGCCGACGCGAGCCGGCTGGCGCCATTTGGAGTTCCTGTGCATCCGCCATCGAAAACCATCGGCATTCTCGCCGTCACCCAGATCGTCTCCTGGGGATCGCTGTACTATGCCTTCACCATCCTGGCACCCGACATCGGGCGTGACCTGGCCCTCGCGCCCGAAATGGTGTTCGGCGCCTTTTCCTGGGCGCTGCTGGTTGCGGGACTGGCAGCAACGCCGGTCGGGATGCTGCTGGACCGTTATGGTGGCCGCCATGTGATGGCGGCCGGCTCGCTCCTGTGCTTCCTGGGCCTGGCCTGGCTCGGCCGCTGTGGTGGCATCGTGTCCTATTATCTCGCCTGGACGCTGATCGGAGTGGCGATGGCGCTGACCCTGTACGAAGCCGCTTTCGCCACGATCAACCGCAAGTTCGATACTGGTTCGAGGCGGGCGATCTCCATCCTGACCCTGTTCGGCGGCCTTGCCAGTACCCTGTTCTGGCCGCTGACCGCCAAGCTGCACACGGTGCTGGGCTGGCGCGACACCTACCTGTGGTATGGCGTCGCGCAGCTCGTCGTGTGCATGCCGCTGCACCTCTGGCTCGGCAGCGACCCCTTCCGCCGGCAAGGCGACACTGTCGGCAAGCGCCGCAGCCATACCCTGGCGCAGGCCCTGCGGCATCCCGCATTCTGGACGCTGGCCCTGGCGTTCTCGGCCAACACCTTCATTTTCTCGGCCATGGCGGCGCACCTGATCCCCTTGCTGGAACACCGGGGGCAGTCCCCGGCAACGGCGGTCCTGCTGGCCGCATTGATCGGCCCGATGCAAGTGACGGGGCGTGTCGCGGAAATGACGCTGGCGCGCAATATGCCCCCGCAAACGGTCGGCAAGCTGACGTTCGCGATGCTGCCCGCGGCCTTGCTTGTCCTCGCGCTGCCGGGTGCGCAGGGATGGGCGGTCGCGCTATTCTGCGTCCTTTACGGACTGAGCAACGGGATACTGACGATCGTGCGCGGCTCGCTTCCCCAGGCCCTGTTCGGCCGCGAGCACTATGGCGCCATCGCCGGCGCCATGGCCGGACCCGCGCTGCTGTCGAAGGCGGCCGGACCCCTGGTCGGCGCGGCGATCCTGGGCCGTGACGCCGGCCCCGTGCTGCTCCTGTCCGTGCTGCTGGCGATGTCCGTCGCCTCGCTCGTGTTCTACCGGCATGCGATGGCGGCCGGAGCACAGCCGCACTGCGCCAGGACTTTTGACAAAACGACTGTTTGACGTCTATCCTCCGTTCGCCAAACAACGAATGAACCCCATGTCAACGTCCTGCTGCCCACCGTCTACGCCACGCGCGAGCGCCTCGGAAATCGATGTCGATGACCTGGCGCGCATGTGCAAGGCGCTTGCGCACCCCGCACGTCTCCAACTGCTGCGTCACCTGATCGATCATGGCGAATGCTATTTCGGGAACCTCGCCGATGTGCTGCCCCTGGCGCCGTCGACGATTTCCCAGCATGTCTCGATCCTGAAAGATGCCGGCCTGATCGAAGGTTCGTCGGATGTGCAGCGGGTCTGTTACTGCGTCAATCAGGAGCGCCTGCAGCAATTCAAGCACATGAGCGCGGCGCTTTAGAAAAACAGGAAGGACACCATGTTCACAGAACGCGTCGAGTTCCAGGGCCCGCACGGCAAGCTGGCGGCCAAGCTGGACATGCCGGATGGCACGCCCCGCGCCTACGGCGTCTTCGCCCATTGCTTCACCTGCAGCAAGGACGTGCTGGCGGCGAACCGCATCTGCCACGGCCTGGCCGAGCGCGGCGTCGGGATGCTGCGCTTCGATTTCGCCGGACTCGGTTCCAGCGCCGGCAACTTTGCCGACACCAATTTTTCGTCGAACGTGGAAGACCTGGTTGCAGCCGCCGCCTTCCTGCGCGAACATTTCGAGGCGCCGCGCCTGCTCGTCGGCCACAGCATGGGCGGCACGGCGGTGCTGGCCGCCGCGGCCCACATTCCGGAATCGACCGCCGTGGTGACGATCGCCTCGCCGAGCGATCCCCATTACGTGGTCGACCAGCTGTTCTCCGAGCACCTGGACACGCTGGCCCAGCTGGGCGAGGCGCGGGTCAAGCTGGCGGGGCGCGATTTCCAGATCCGCCAGCAGTTCGTCGAGGATGCGACCCGGCATGCGCTGGCCGAGCGGATCGCGGGACTGGGCCGCGCGCTGATGGTGATGCATGCGCCGAACGACGACACCGTCGATGTCGCCAACGCTCAGCGCATTTTCGAACTGGCGCAGTATCCGAAGAGCTTCGTATCGCTCGACGGGATGGATCACCTGGTCACAAGCAGGGACGATGCCGCGCAGGTGGCGGCGATGATCGCGGCGTGGAGCGCGCGGTACGTCGAGAAGGGGTAATGTGTCGCGGTCGCGACCGTAGGGTGGGGTCATTGATGCCCCCGGCATCAATGACCCCACCCTACGGTCGATTATTCGTCGAAATCTTCCGCCAGGTTCTTCCACCCACGGCTCTTGGCAAACGCCGCGAACTCCTCCGGCGCTTCGAGCACGATCAGCTTGCGCTCCTGCAGGCCCGGATCGCTGTGGCCGAAGTCCGGCCCTTTGTAGCCGAGCGCGCGCAGGCGGTCGATGATCTGCTTTACCAGGACCTTGTCCTTGTAGAGCCCCGCATCGATGGGCTTGGCGAAGTCCACGTACACGTCGATGATCCCGTAACCCTCGTCGAAAATGCGGATCGCCTTGACGTCGTGGGTACGGCCGGTGCTGTCCGCGGCCTGGAAAGGCCCGGACAACTCGATGTCTGAAGAGTCGGTAGTCATGCCCGAAGCATACAGGAATCCCGATAAACCTACTGCGCGTCGGACTGTCGGCCTGCGATGCTCGCTGTACTGAAGTACAGCTGCGCTTCTCGGCCAACATTCCTTCCGCTCGCTACGGTTTCTCGAACATCCTCACTCTAAGAGTTGGCCGGCTGCAATAAGTTCAAAGTATTTCGGAGACGCTTTCTGGCGTAACAGTTCGCCCGTACAAGCTGCCGAAAGTTACCCGCAAAGCGCGATATTCGTCAGGGGCCAGGCTGTCGCGCAATACCGGCACGACCCAGCATCGGCCGCGTGCGCCGCCCAGCCGTAACAGCATCAGTTGCGGCCATAACAGGCTTCCGGGCAACAGCGTGACGGCGGTGGCGGCGTCGATGGCAGTGCCGGCTCCCACCTTCTGTTGTACCGTCAGGCGCACCGTGCCGGTTCCAGATACATCAATCCGGTGCGTCTTTGTCTGGGTGGCCCATCCGTACAGCAAGGACATCGCTGCGAGCAGGAAAAAGAGTGCGCAGGGGAAGGCAAAAACCAGACGCTCCGGCAACACGCCGGCAATGAGGACGGCAGCGCCGAGATGGACGAGCGCGGCCACGCCGAGGCCAATCCGCAGGCGGCGCGAAGGCGCAACGAACGCACTGATGGCGATCGAGGTCATGAGGGGAATAGAAATGCGGAACGCCTGCCGCGCGCGGGGTGCGGCAGGGTCAGGCGCCCGGCCCTGTTAGACAGGACCGGGCGGAGCAGGTTCAGACTTTACCGAAGACCAGGGTACCGTTGGTACCGCCGAATCCGAAGTTGTTCTTCACGGCATAGTTGATCGTCATATCGCGCGCGGTGTTGGCGACGAAGTCGAGATCGCAGGCCGGATCCTGGTTGAAGAGGTTGATGGTCGGCGGCGAGACCTGGTTGTGGATCGCCAGCACCGTGAACACCGACTCGAGGCCGCCGGCGCCGCCCAGCAGGTGGCCGGTCATCGACTTGGTCGAGTTGACGACCAGCTTCTTCGCGTGGTCGCCAAAGGTGCGCTTGATGCCCTGCACTTCGGCCAGGTCGCCCAGCGGCGTCGAGGTGCCGTGCGCATTGATGTAATCCACCTGGTCGGCGTTCAGGCCGGCATTGGCCAGGGCCGAGACCATGCAGCGGCTCGCGCCGCTGCCGTCTTCGACCGGCGCGGTGATGTGGTTCGCATCCGCGCTCATGCCGAAGCCCAGCAGCTCAGCGTAGATCTTCGCGCCGCGCGCCTTGGCGTGCTCGTATTCTTCCAGCACCAGGACGCCTGCGCCCTCGCCCAGCACGAAGCCGTCGCGGTCGCGGTCCCAGGGACGCGAAGCCGTGGCCGGATCGTCGTTGCGCGACGACAGTGCGCGTGCCGAGGCGAAACCGCCCAGGCCCAGCGGCGAGATGGTCGACTCGGCGCCGCCGGCGATCATCACGTCGGCGTCGCCATACTCGATCAGGCGGCCGGCCGCGCCGATGCAATGCAGGCCGGTGGTGCACGCGGTCACGATGGCCAGGTTCGGCCCGCGCAACCCGAATTTGATCGAGAGGTCGCCCGAGATCATGTTGATGATCGA
>DNCF01000051.1:0-6111 GCA_003484545.1 Massilia sp.
GCTGCACTTCGGCGACTACGGTGGCCTGGCGCTCAAGCTGCTGTGGACGGCGCTCGATCTGCTGAGCATCTGGGTGCTGTGGAGCGGACTGGTGCTGTGGTGGAAGCGGCGCCATGTGACGGCCGAGCAGAAGCTGGCCGGCCTGCGCGACAGGCAGCTGGCGGCGTCGACGCACTGAAACAGGTCCTGGCCCGCCGGGGCTGCGCGCCGCTCTCCTGGGCATACGCCAGCCGATCCTTCGTTTAAAATATACGGCGTATAAATAAACGAGGGAGGTGGTTGAGATGATTACCGGACATGTTTTCATTGCCATCAGCCTGGATGGCTATATCGCGCGCCCCGACGGCGGCATCGACTGGCTGCTCTCCCGCGACGACCCCGCGGAAGACCATGGTTACGACGACTTCATCGCCGACAAGGACATGATCGTGATGGGCAGGGGCAGCTACGAACAGGTGGCCACTTTCGAGACCTGGCCTTACGATCGCCCGGTGCTGGTGCTGTCGACGCGCCTTGCCGGCACGCCGGTGCCCGCCGGGCTGCAAGGCAAGGTGCGCTTCGCCGATCTCGCCCCGGACGAAGCGATGCGGGCCATGGAGCGCGAAGGCGTGCGCCGCGTGTACGTGGACGGCGGCCGCGTCGTGCAGTCCTTCCTGCGCGCCGGACTGATCGAGGACATGGTCATCACCACGGTGCCCGTGCTGATCGGCGCCGGTCGTCCGCTGTTCGGGGAGCTTCCGCAGGACAAGAGCCTGTCGCTCGTCTCCAGCCGCAGCTTTCCTTCCGGCCTGGTGCAATCGACCTATCGCCTGTAGGCATGAGCAAGCCACGCGGGCGCCCGGCGCGCGGCAGGGGCATCACGCGCGAACAGGTCCTGGACGCCGCCCTGCGCTTGCTGGAAGAAGGCGGCGCGGGCTTCTCGATGCGCGCACTGGCCGCCCGGCTGGAGGTGACGCCGATGAGCCTTTACCATCACGTCGGCGACCATGCGGGGCTGCTGCGCGCGATAGCGGACCGGGTCTACGCAGGCGTGCTGGAGCCCGGGGACGTCCTCGACGACGCGCTCGCCGGCATCCGCGACATCCTGCTTCGGTATCACGGCCTGGTGGCCGATTATCCGCAACTGACCCTGGCCATCTTCGCCGAACCGGCCGCATTCGCAGGTACCACGCGCGCGATCACGGACCGCCTGCTCTCCCTGCTGGAGCCGCTCACCGACGATCCCCTGCTGTGGCTGGAAACCCTGGTCGACCATGCGCACGGCAATGCCCTGGCATTCCAGGCCGCACGGGGTGACCGGGCGCTGGCCGGCACGATGCGGGAACGGTATCGCCAGGCGCTGGATCGCCTGCTGGAGAGCCTGCCGGAGAGCACGCCCGGGACCGCTAGTCCTCGATGACGGCCGCGCCCGCGCGCCTGAGCGCATCGAGATGGTCGAGCATCTGGCGGACCAGTTCCGGCGGATGCCGCTGCCAGTCCTGCACCTCGCCGACGATCCGTAGCGGCTGGCGCGTGCGATAGGACCTGGTCGGATTGCCGGGAAAGCGCTTGTTCGTCAGGTTGGGGTCGTCCTCGAAGCCGCCCGTGGGCTCGACGACATAGATGTGGCCGCGCTCCCCGCTTCCCGACAGCGCCGTGGCCAGCTCCGCGCCCCAGATGGCAGCCTCGAGCGTGGCGGTGAAGTAGACGTTGTTGGAGATGCGGCCCTGCTCGAAATTCGATGCGCGGCCCGGCACCAGCAGCGCGCCTGTCTCCAGGCGGTGCCTGGTGCCGTGATAGAAAGGCCCCTCGACCGCGCCGCAATTCTCGTGGGTGACGGCCTGCCATTCCTGGGTACTCATCCGCGCCTCCTCGATTCTGAACGAATGCAGAGTGTAGTCGGACCCGGCGCGCCCGGCGCGGCTCAAAACAAAAAAGCCACGTCCGTGGACGTGGCTTTCTGCTTTACTTCCGAATTCTGGCTCCCCGACCTGGACTCGAACCAGGGACCTGCGGATTAACAGTCCGTCGCTCTACCGACTGAGCTATCAGGGAATTGATGACACGAATTATAACTGCTCAACGGCATTACGCAAAGGGCCGCACGCGAATTCATGCTGCGCAACTGCGTACCCGGCCCAAGCATACCGTAGGGTGGGCACTCCATCCCCCACGCGTTACGTGCGCGACCCTGTGCCTGCGGCAGGAAAGCGTCGCCCGCCGGCGCCAGATGGAATCGCGTACGGTGGCGTCATTTGGGCACTTTGCGGGCGATATTTCTTGGCCAACAAAAACTGGATACGTGCGTAACGCGTGGGCACAGGTGCCACCCTACGGTCGCGGTCGCTGGCCTGGCTCATTGCAACCCAAACGCGCAAAACAAAAAAGGAGTGCCGATTTCTCGACACTCCTTTTCATATTCTGGCTCCCCGACCTGGACTCGAACCAGGGACCTGCGGATTAACAGTCCGTCGCTCTACCGACTGAGCTATCAGGGAATTGTCTTGCTCTTCGCTTGAACTCGCGCTCAAGTTCGAAGAGCCAAGATTTTAGAGGACTTTGGCGATCGCGTCAACGACGAGATCGATGTTTTTCGAATTCAGCGCGGCAACGCAGATGCGGCCGGTGTCGACGGCGTAGATCGACTGCTCGCGCAGCTTGCCGACCTGCTCTTTCGTCAGGCCCGAGTACGAGAACATGCCGACCTGTTCGCGGACGAAGGCGAAGTCGCGGCCCGGGGCTTTCTCGGCCAGCTTCTGTACCAGCGCCTCGCGCATTTCCTTGATGCGCACGCGCATGCCGGCCAGCTCGTCTTCCCACATCTGGCGCAGTTCCGGGGTCGACAGGACGGTCGCGACCACCTTGCCGCCGTGGATGGGCGGGTTCGAATAGTTGGTGCGCACCACGCGCTTCAGCTGCGACAGCAGGCGCGCGGCTTCTTCGGCACTGGAGGCGACCACCGACAGCGCGCCGACGCGCTCGCCGTACAGCGAGAAGGACTTCGAGAACGAGTTCGAGACCAGCAGCGGGCCGCCGGCGTCGACGAAGCGGCGCACCACGGCGCCGTCTTCAGCGATGCCCGAGCCGAAGCCCTGGTAGGCCATGTCGAGGAAGGGGATCAGGCCGTTTGCCTGCACGGCAGCGATCACCTGGCCCCATTGCGCTTGCGTGAGGTCGGCGCCGGTCGGGTTGTGGCAGCAGGCGTGCAGCACCACGATCGAGCCCTGCGGCATCTTGTTCAGCGAAGCCAGCATGCCCTCGAAGTTCACGCCGTGGGTGGCCGGGTCGTAATAGGTGTAGTTGTTGACGATGAAACCGGCGCTCTCGAACAGGGCGCGGTGGTTTTCCCAGCTCGGGTCGCTGATGAAGACTTCCGACTCCGGCGAGAAACGCTTGAGGAAGTCGGCGCCGAGTTTCAGCGCGCCGGTGCCGCCCAGGGCCTGCACGGTGATCGCGCGCTTCTCTTGAATTACGGCGCTGTCGGCCCCAAATACGAGTTCCTGCACAGCCTTGTCGTACGCTGCCAGGCCGTCGATCGGCAGGTAGGTGCGCGGCGCCGGCTGCTCCATCAGCTTCGCTTCCGCTTTCTGCACGCACTGCAGCAGCGGCACCTTGCCATTATCGTCGTAGTAGACACCGACGCCCAGGTTGATCTTGGCCGGATTGGTGTCGGCGTTGAATGCTTCGGTGATGCCCAGGATAGGGTCGCGCGGGGCCATGTCGATGGCGCCGAAGAGGCTGGCGGAGGCTGAAGAAGTCATCGTGATAAACTGAATTGTCGGTGGGTTCGCAGCTGTTGTATAGACTGCGACGCAGCAACCAAAAACATGTTGCAGTGCCGCAGGCGGACTCCCATTCTAGCAAAGGTCTTGAAACATGGCTGAAGTATCCAGCATAAGCGCTCTCGCAACCGGCCCCGAACCGACTGTGATCACTTACCCGAACTCTCCCTTCAAGCTGCATCAGCCCTTCCCGCCGGCAGGCGACCAGCCGACCGCGATCGACGGCCTGGTCGAGGGCATCGAGGACGGCCTGATGTACCAGACCCTGCTCGGGGTGACCGGTTCCGGCAAGACTTATACGATGGCCAACGTCATCGCCAAGGCCGGCCGGCCCGCGATCGTGTTCGCGCCGAACAAGACCCTCGCGGCCCAGCTGTACGCGGAGTTCCGCGAGTTCTTCCCGCAGAACGCGGTCGAGTACTTCGTCTCCTACTACGACTACTACCAGCCGGAAGCCTACGTGCCGCAGCGCGACCTGTTCATCGAGAAGGACTCGTCGATCAACGAGCACATCGAACAGATGCGCCTGTCGTGCACCAAGTCGCTGATGGAGCGGCGCGACGTCGTCATCGTCGCCACCGTGTCGGCGATCTACGGTATCGGTAATCCGAACGAATACCACAAGATGATCCTGACGCTGCGTCACAAGGACAAGGTGGCCCAGCGCGACATCATCGCGCGCCTGATCCAGATGCAGTACACGCGCAACGAGATGGACTTCGGCCGCGGCACCTTCCGCGTGCGCGGCGACACCATCGACATCTTCCCGGCCGAGCACGCCGAACTCGCCATCCGCGTCGAGATGTTCGACGACGAGATCGAGTCGCTCCAGCTGTTCGACCCGCTGACGGGCCGCGTGCGCCAGAAGATCCCGCGCTTCACGGTGTATCCGGGCTCGCACTACGTGACCCCGCGCTCGACCGTCCTGCGCGCGATCGATTCGATCAAGGCCGAGCTGCGCGACCGCCTCGAGTACTTCCGCAAGGAGAACAAGCTGATCGAGGAACAGCGCCTCGAGCAGCGCACCCGCTTCGACCTCGAGATGCTGGCCGAGATCGGCTTCACCAAGGGCATCGAGAACTACTCGCGCCACCTGTCCGGCTCGATGCCGGGCGAACCGCCGCCGACCCTGGTCGACTACCTGCCGAAGGACGCGCTGATGTTCATGGACGAGTCGCACGTGCTGGTCGGTCAGCTGTCCGCCATGTACAACGGCGACCGCTCGCGCAAGACCAACCTGGTCGACTACGGCTTCCGCCTGCCCTCGGCACTGGACAACCGGCCGCTGAAATTCGAGGAATTCGAAGGCAAGATGCGCCAGACCATCTTCGTGTCGGCAACGCCCGCCGACTACGAGAACGCGCACGCCGACAACGTGGTCGAGCAGGTGGTGCGTCCGACCGGCCTGGTCGATCCGCAGGTCATCGTGCGCCCTGCCCTGTCCCAGGTGGACGACCTGATGAGCGAGATCAACGACCGCATCAAGAAGGACGAGCGCGTGCTGGTCACGACGCTGACCAAGCGCATGGCCGAGCAATTGACCGAGTACCTGAGCGACCACGGCATCAAGGTGCGCTACCTGCACAGCGACATCGAGACCGTCGAGCGCGTCGAGATCCTGCGCGACCTGCGCCTGGGCACCTTCGACGTGCTGATCGGCATTAACCTGCTGCGCGAGGGCCTGGACCTGCCCGAGGTATCGCTGGTGGCGATCCTGGACGCCGACAAGGAAGGTTTCCTCCGTTCCGAGCGTTCGCTGATCCAGACCATCGGCCGCGCCGCGCGTAACCTGAACGGCGTGGCGATCCTGTACGCCGACCACATCACCGACTCGATGCGCCGCGCGATCGACGAAACCGAACGCCGCCGCGCCAAGCAGATCGCCTTCAACGAAGCCAACGGCATCACCCCGAAGGGCGTGCAGAAGAAGATCAAGGAGATGATCGACGGCGTCTACAGCAACGCCGCGCAGAAGGCCATGGCCGAGGGCGCTGCCGGACTGGCCGAGGCGGAAGCGGCGGCGAAGGTCGAGGGCATGAGCGAGAAGCAGATTTCGAAGGAAATCAAGCGCCTCGAGAAGCTCATGGTTGACCACGCCAAGAACCTCGAGTTCGAAAAGGCGGCCCAGGTGCGCGACCAGCTGCATGTGCTCAAGCAGCAGGCCTTTGGGGCGCCGGGGGCGGACAATGTGGTGTCGATGTTGGGCAAGTAAATCGACAAAGCGGAACGGCGCCGGTGGCGCCGTTCTTTTTTTGGTGCTGCCCTTGTCGCCGGTTTTCAACGCGTCGGACCGCGTGGGTTCGAGAACCCACCCTACGAAACCCGATGCTGGCGTAGGGTGGGTTCTTGA
>DNCF01000051.1:6228-8419 GCA_003484545.1 Massilia sp.
CCCACGCCGTCTCATCGCCAGCTGATACGCGGCCACCCGCCCGAACCTACCGCTTGAACATCCTCGGATCAAAACTGAAGCTGCGCGCAATGCTCAGCTTCACCTGGTCATACGCATGGTGCGCCGGATTGATCACGAGATTGACGCCCTCGCCCACGATCACCGACGGCACGCGCATGTAGAGGTGCTCGCGCTTCTTGAGGAAGGCCGTGCCGAAGGCGGTGGCGCTGCCGCCGTCGTCGAGCGCATCCCAGCCCTCGGGCAGGTCCCCGGCCGGCACGTCCAGGCCCAGTTCCGGATCGTCCGGCAGGTCGATCGCGACCAGCACCAGCGGCTCCTCGTCGATCTCTTCGGTGTGGACGAATTTCTCCAGCACGGCAAGCTCCACCGTCATCGCCGCGTACAGGGCCGGCACGCCCTCGCTGTGCCAGTGGCCGCCGCTTTCGCGCGCGCCGGCGCAGCTGCGGTCGAGGGCGGCTTTTTCGATTGCAATTCTCCAGGTTCTCATTGGTAATGTCGCTTAGCCAAGTGATGGGTTCAGCATACAACGAGGGGGGACGTGACCGCGCACGGCTTGAAGGCATAGCCCAAAAACAAAAAACGGCCCGCAGGCCGTTTCTTGTGAAGCCGGGCAGGATTACTTCTGCTTGCGGCGACGTGCTGCGCCACCCAGCATCAGGGCGCCCAGGCCCAGCAGGGCAATGCTGGTCGGCTCCGGAACCAGGGTGATGTTGCCGCCGGTTGCGGTGTACAGGAAGTCCTTGTAGCCGCCCATGATCATGCCGCCGAAGTAGGTGCCGAAGGTGCCTTCCTTGTAGCCCAGCGAGGTGAAGCGGCCGCTGAAGGTGTTGTTCGCAACCAGCATCAGTTCGCCGTACATTTCGACGAAGGATGGGCCGCCCGAGTCGCCGCCGCCGATGCCCGATTCGCGGTCGTTCGGCAGCACCGGGGTGCAGACGCCGAAGAAGTCGCAGAAGGTGTCGCGGCCGCCGCCGTCGAAGTCGGCGTAGAAGACTTCCTGGTTGCCGCCTTCGAAGCCTTGCTCGTCGTCGAGGTCGATCAGGTCGACGTAGTTTTCGCCGGTGCGCTTGACGTTGAACGCAGGGGAAACGTAGTAGCCGTTGACGCCATCGCCCGAGGTGCCGTAGCCGGCCATGGTGATGTGGGTGCCGGCATTGATCGGGTTCACGGCGACCTTGTAGATCTTGGCGCTGGCCGGTGCATCTTCAGCCAGGGTGATGACGGCGACGTCGTCGTTCACGCAGCCCTTGGTGCCGTCCGAGCAGTTGTTGAAGCCCTGGTAGTCCTTGTGCACGGCGAAGCTGCTGGCGTTGATGATGGCGTTGTAGGTGCCGCTGCTGTTGAAGACCACGCGCACGTCGCTGCCTGGCTTTTTCAGGTCGACGTAGGAACCGTTGCCGTTGGTGTCGACGCAGTGACCGGCCGAGACCACCTGGCGCTTGCCCACCAGGGCGCCGGAGCAGATGTAGGACAGGCCGTCGTAGCGGATGTTGATGCTGACCACGCCCGAGAACTTCGACGACGGGGTATTCGGATCGACGTGTGCGCCCGGGGTATCCGGCAGCGCGCCCGACGTGATGGCCGGGGTGACGACCGAGCCCGGGGCTGCGGCGATCGAGCCTGCGTGGGCCGAACCCATGCCAAATACGACGCCAGCGGCGACAACACTACCTGCGATTTTCTTCAACGACAGATTCAGCATTTTGTTTTCCTTTTAGTTGACTAATCTTTCACGGACGTCCCACACCGTGTACACACTGATTAGCAGAAACTGTGCCAGAAGGAAAATAATGCGCGATTTCAATATGTTAGCTACTTAACACTCGAAAAAAATGCTTTCATTGTAAGAATTTCCGACACCCAACATTGGGTGCCGGCTTCATATCTTGCCTGGGGATTATTTGACTTCGATCAGCTCGACGTCGAAGATCAGGTTGGCATTCGGCGGAATCGGACCGGCGCCGCGCGCACCATAGCCCAGTTCCGCGGGAATGATCAGGGTGCGCTTGCCGCCCACCTTCATGCCGGCGACGCCCTGGTCCCAGCCCTTGATGACCGCGCCCATGCCGAGCGGGAAGGTAAACGGCGCGCCGCCCACCGACGTGTCGAACTGCGGGCCGCGGCCCTGCGGCGCCTGCGGGGCGTACAGCCAGCCGGTGTACTTGACGGT
>DNCF01000418.1 GCA_003484545.1 Massilia sp.
GTGCTGGTCGACGGCAAGCGCGTCTCGGGCGGCATTTTCGACTTCGCCCTGTTCATGTTCCATAACGCCAAGGAGCAGCTGGCGCGCGGCGCCGGTCCTTACTTCTACCTGCCGAAGATGGAATCGCACCTGGAGGCGCGCCTGTGGAACGACATCTTCGTCGCCACCCAGGAGGCGCTCGGCCTGCCGCGCGGCACCATCAAGGCCACCGTGCTGATCGAGACCATCCTGGCCGCCTTCGAGATGGACGAGATCCTCTACGAGCTGCGCGAGCACAGCGCCGGCCTGAACGCGGGCCGCTGGGACTACATCTTCTCGTGCATCAAGAAATTCAAGCTGGACAAGGACTTCTGCCTGGCCGACCGCCCGAAGGTGACGATGACCTCGCCCTTCATGCGCGCCTATGCGCTGCTGCTGCTGAAGACCTGCCACAAGCGCGGCGCGCCGGCGATCGGCGGCATGTCGGCCCTGATCCCGATCAAGAACGACCCGGCGAAGAACGAGACCGCCATGGCCGGCGTGCGCAACGACAAGGCGCGCGACGCGACCGACGGCTACGACGGCGGTTGGGTCGCCCACCCGGGCCTGGTCGAGCTGGCCATGACCGAATTCAAGAAGGTGCTGGGCGACAAGCCGAACCAGATCGACAAGCAGCGTCCGGACGTCGAAGTGACCGCGGCTCAGCTGCTCGACTTCAAGCCGGAAACCCCGATCACGGAAGAGGGCCTGCGTTACAACATCAACGTTGGCATCCATTACCTGGGCGCCTGGCTGGCAGGCAACGGCTGCGTGCCGATCCACAACCTGATGGAAGACGCGGCGACGGCCGAGATCAGCCGTTCCCAGGTCTGGCAGTGGATCCGCTCGCCGAAGGGCGTGCTGGAAGACGGCCGCAAGGTCACCGCCGAGATGGTGCGCGCGATGATCCCGGAAGAACTGGCCAAGGCCAAGCAGGCCGCGCCGAACGGCGACAACCCGAGCTATGCGCGCGCCGCCGTGATCTTCGAAGAAATGTCGACCTCGGAACAGTTCGCGGAATTCCTGACGCTGCCGCTGTACGAGGAAATCTGACAGGGTCGGGGCGGTGGCCGCGCGCGCGGCTACCGTGCCCACGACCGCGTCCGCGTAGGGTGGGCACCCCGTGCCCACGCGTGAACGATGAACAGACGCGGCGCTTCATCCACGCTGATACGAAGCAGGCCTTACGCGTGGGCACGTTCGTCATCGAGGCCCCGGCCTCAATGACTCCACCCTACAGTGCTCGCACGGATGGCCTGCGGGCGCCCATTCAGAACACGTTCTTCCACTCGCGCAGCGCCGCAAAGACCTGCACCGGCGCCGCCCCCTCCGCCAGCCTGCCGGCCTTGACCAGCTCGCGCACGATCGCCGCTTCCCGGTAACGCAGGAAAGGGTTGGTGCTGCGTTCCAGGCCAATGCTGCTCGGCACCGTCGGCACGTCCTGCGCCCGCTTGGCGCTCTCGTCGTGCATGCGCAGCGCCAGCGCCGCGTTATCCGGTTCGACCGCCAGGGCAAAGCGCAAATTCGACAGCGTATATTCGTGCGCACAGTACACTTGCGTATCTTCCGGCAGGCTTGCGAGCTTTTCCAGCGAAGCCGCCATCTGCTGCGGCGTGCCCTCGAACAGGCGTCCGCAGCCGCCCGCGAACAGGGTGTCGCCGCAGAACAGCCAGTGGCGGCCGGGCGTGCGCCGCACGTAGGCGATGTGGCCGAGCGTGTGGCCCGGCACGTCCAGCACGTCCAGTTCCAGGCCGAGCTCCGGCACGGCGACGCGGTCGCCCTCCGCCAGCGGATGGGCGACGGTGGCGATGCGGTCGTTGCGCGGGCCGTAGACCGGCACCGGGAAACGCGCCAGCAGCGCGGGAACGCCGCCCGTGTGGTCAGCATGGTGATGGGTGAGTAGAATGGCGGTAAGCGTCAATCCATGCGTGGCGAGTGCGTCCAGGATCGGGCCGCTGTCGCCCGGATCGACCACGGCCGCGTGGGTGCCGTCGTGGATCAGCCAGAGGTAATTATCCTTGAACGCGGGCACGGTCAGGACACTCAAATCATTGCGTGGCGCGCCGTTTGCGGCGCCTGGTGGCGGATTGGTCATGGTTTCAATAGAGGGTAGGGCATGGATAGCGCTGCTTCCGAAAAATCCATTATAGCGCTCGACGAATGGCTGCTTTCGCCGGCGGGCGCCTACGTGCGCGCCTTCGAGCAAGCCTGCCTCGACGAGCTGACGGCCGACATCTTCGGCTTCAACGCGGTGCAGATCGGCGTGCCGCAGATCGACGCGCTGGCCGCGAACCGCATGCCCAACAAGTGGCAGGCGGCCACCCGCACCTCGACCGCGGACGAACTCGCCTTCGCCGACAGCGGCAAGCAGATCGCCGTCGCGGTCGACTTCGCCGAGCTGCCGTTCGCCTCGCAGAGCCTGGACCTGGTGGTGCTGCCGCACGTGCTCGAGTTCGCGGCCGAGCCGCACCAGGTGCTGCGCGAGGTCGAGCGCGTCCTGATTCCCGAGGGCCAGGTGATCATCTGCGGCTTCAACCCGGCCAGCCTGTGGGGCATGCGCCAGGGCTTCGGGCGCTTCACCAGCGGCGGCTACCTGCCGGCCGCCGGCGAGTTCATCTCTTTGCCCCGGCTGAAAGACTGGTTAAAATTGCTCAATCTTGGGGTCAGCAACAGCCACTTCGGCTGCTACGCGCCACCCTTCCGCACCGCCCAGTGGCTGCAGCGCTTCGCCATGATGGAAGGCGCCGGCCAGCGCTGGTGGCCTTATCTCGGCGCCGTCTACATCGTGCATGCGATCAAGCGCGTCAAGGGCATGCACCTGATCGGTCCGGCATGGAACAAGAAATCGAGCCGGGCCCGCCAGGCGGTCCCGGCAACCAACAGAGAATGAACCAGAAAGAAGAAAGACCGGGCGCATGACGAAAGTGGAAATTTTTACCGATGGCGCCTGCAAGGGCAATCCCGGCGCCGGCGGTTGGGGCGCGGTACTGATGGCCGACGGCCACGAGAAGGAAATCTACGGCGGCGAGCCGAACACCACCAACAACCGCATGGAACTGAAGGCGGTGATCGAGGCGCTGAGCGCACTGAATCGCCCTTGCCAGGTGGTTCTTCACACCGACAGCCAGTACGTGCAGAAGGGCATCTCGGAGTGGATCCACGGCTGGAAGGCGCGCGGCTGGAAGACTGCGGCGAAGGAGCCGGTCAAGAACGACGACCTGTGGAAGGCGCTCGACCTGGCCCAGCAGCAGCACACCGTGGAATGGCGCTGGGTGCGCGGCCACAACGGGCATCCGGGCAACGAGCGTGCCGACATGCTGGCCAATAAAGGCGTGGCGCTCGGACGTCGTTGAGATGAGGCCGCTTGCGCTATACTGCGGCCTTGCCTCAACTCATCTGTAATTCCCCATGCGCCAGATCGTTCTCGATACCGAAACCACAGGTCTTAATCCCCGCACTGGCGACCGCATCATCGAAATCGGTTGCGTCGAGCTGGTCAACCGCACCCTGACCGGCAATAACTTCCACCGCTACATCAACCCCGAGCGCGACTCCGACGAGGCCGCGCTCGCGGTCCACGGCCTGACGACCGAGTTCCTGAGCGACAAGCCGAAGTTCCACGAGATCGTCGAGGAATTGCGCGCCTACGTGCAGGGCGCCGACATCATCATCCACAACGCGCCGTTCGACCTGGGCTTCCTGAACCACGAGTTCCAGCGCCTCGGGCTGCCGCCTTTCGTGGATCACTGCGGCCCCATCATCGACACGCTGGTGTTCGCAAAAGAAATGCACCCGGGTAAGCGCAACTCGCTCGATGCGCTTTGCGACCGCTACGGCGTCTCGAACGCCCACCGCAAGCTGCACGGCGCGCTGCTGGACTCGGAGCTGCTGGCCGACGTCTACCTGGCCATGACGCGCGGCCAGAACTCGCTGTCGATGGACGTCGAGCCCGAAGAAACCGGCGGCGGCCTGCTGCTCGACGCCGTGCCGTTGGGCGAGATCATCGTGGTCCAGGCCTCGCCGGACGAACTGGCCGCGCACGAGGAAGTGCTGGCCGGACTCGACAAGGGCGTCAAAGGTGAATGTGTTTGGAGAAAATATTCGCCGATAGTTTGACGGTGGAGAAAGTTTTTGGCATAATACTCCTCGTTGTCAGGGAGGTTAGCTCAGGGGTAGAGCACTGCATTCACACTGCAGGGGTCGCAAGTTCGAAACTTGCACTTCCCACCAGAATTCGCAGTAAAGTCAAGGGCCTGTAACGTTGCGTTACAGGCCTTTTTGCTTTGTACGGGAAAAGTACGGGAAGCCTCCCGGAACGCCGCTGGACAATATGCGACTTGCGCGCCGTGAAAGCCGTCGATGGCGGTCGCGAAGAAGGCCGCCTCTCCACTTGCCACTTGCCGACGCTTGACTGATTCCTGACGCGTGACCGTCCAGCGGCGAGTGTTCACGGATGCCGTAGACCACCTCCACTGAAGAGCAAATCCAACAGGGCAAAAACCAGGATGTTGGATGCTGTTCTTACCCGATCAGGCGGCCGGCCGCCGATGCCGGCACCGTCGCCAGCCCCTACGCGACCGCGCATGGCCAAAAATGGCCCGTCAGCATTGCTGAGAGTGGCTGGAGCATTTTTATGTCTGGCAAGCCAAGCTTTCAGGCGGCACCGTTGCCGCCGAGTGACGCCGTCCGCCGGCCACTTTTGATGTAAGTACTATGTTGGTGTAATTCTTTCCCTCTCTGCTGTTGTGCTTGAGATTACTCTCATTTCCATAAGGAAACGAGCTAAATAATTGTCGTGATCTGGTATTTAAACCTTCACGACATTTACCTCATGCAGCGAACAACTTCTCAATGTCGAGTCCCGCGGTTTGGTCTTGGTCTACTCGGCTGCCTTCTGATAACACCTGCGTTTTCTCAGGACGTCAGTGATCTCACCGCCATTCAGTTGCAGCGCCAGCAGCAGCGCGAAGACGTTCAACGTCGACAGGACGAAGCAACCCCCGACGTTCGTCTGCAGCCACCTGCCTTACCGCCTGAAGGTGAGTATCCGGAGGGCAAAAGTCCATGCTTCACTATCGAGAAGGTCAGGCTTGAAGGTGACGCAGCCGAGGATTTTCAATGGGCTCTTAATTCGGCAGCTCCCGCAATTGGACGTTGCCTGGGCAGTAGCGGCATCAACAAGCTGGTGGGTGATGTTCAAAACGCGTTGATCGAGCGCGGTTACGTCACCAGTCGGGTGCTCGCCGCACCTCAGGATCTGCGAAGCGGAGAGCTGCTCCTGAAGCTGGTTCCGGGGCGGATTCGGCATATCCGGTTCGCTGAAGCCGCATCGGGTGATGGCTACGCCACCGCGCTGCCGGCGCGTAGCGGCGACATCCTTAACTTGCGCGCGATCGAACAAGGGCTTGAAAACTTCAAGCGCCTGCCTGGTACGGACGCCGATATCCAGATCGTGCCGGGTGAACAGCCGGGGGAAAGCGATCTGATCATCAAGCGCACGGATGGGCGGGGTTACCGCATTGCCCTCGCTGCGGATGACAGCGGAACGCGCTCGACCGGCACTCATCAGGGCAACCTGACGCTCTCCCTCGATAACCCGACTGGCTTATATGACTTGTTCTACGCTTCCCTGAGTCGCAACCTGCCCGGCGACAGCCCCGGCGGCGCCCACGGTACCAAGGGTTATGCACTGTATTACTCCGTACCCTACGGCTACTGGCTGGCGAGTCTGCAGACGAACGGTTACCGCTACCACCAGACGGTGGCGGGAGCGAATCAAGATTATCTATACAGCGGTACCAGCAAGAACTCGGAAGTGAAACTGGCGCGTCTGGTGTACCGCGATGCGGTGCGTAAAACCACGTTAGCGCTGCGCGCATACCAGCGTCGTAGCCAGAATTTCATCGACGATACCGAGGTAGAGGTCCAGCGGCGCCGGATGGGAGGATTCGCAGTCGGCGTCAACCACAGGGAGTTCATCGGTAACAGCACGCTCGATGCGAGCTTGACGTGGAAGCTCGGCACGTCCGCATTCGGTACCTTGCCGGCCCCGGAAGAACTATATGGCGAGGGCAACTCACGCCCCCGCTTGCTCAACGCCGACCTGACACTTAACGTTCCACTGGGGCGCATGTTTTCCTATCAAGGCGCCTGGCGCGGACAGTGGAATCGAACACCGCTGGTGCCGCAAGACAGATTTGCCATCGGTGGTCGTTACACCGTACGTGGATTTGACGGAGAGGTCAGTTTGTCAGCGGAGCGTGGCTGGCTCGTTCGCAACGACCTGATCTGGAACCTTCCTGGCACCAGCCAGCAGTTCTATCTGGCGCTCGACCACGGCGTCGTCTCCGGGCCGAGTGCCGTGCATCTGTTGGGCACACGCCTGGCCGGCGCAGCCCTGGGCTGGCGCGGAAGGCTGGGGCCACTGCAATTCGATGGCTTCGCTGGCAAGCCGCTGCGCAAGCCGGTCGGATTCCGAACCGCGAGAGTCGCCAGCGGTTTCAACCTGAACTACGAATACTGACCCGCCATGAACAAACGTCGCTATCGTATTGTCTTCAACAAAACGCGCGGCATGCTCATGGCCGTGCAGGAAACCGCTCGCAGCCATGGCGGGGGCGCTGGAGTATCCGGCACGCTGGATGGCACTGTTCCGACCGCGATGGCATTGCCGGCCTTGCGCCGGGTCGCGCTGCTGTTGGGAGCCCCTTTTGGCGGGATGCTCATCGCTGGCGCGGCCTTCGCCCAGATCGTGGCCGATCCGAACGCCCCAGGTAACCAGCGCGCGACCGTGCTCGAGGCGGCCAACGGAGTGCCGCAGGTCGATATCCAGACCCCGAGTGCCGCTGGCGTATCGCGCAACGTCTTCACGCAGTTCGACGTTGGCGCGAACGGGGTCATTTTGAACAATTCGCGTACCGCCGTGCAGACGCAACTGGGCGGCTGGGTACAGGGCAATCCGTGGCTTGCCACCGGCAGTGCACGGGTGATCCTCAACGAGGTCAATTCTTCCAATCCGAGCCAGTTGAAGGGCTACGTCGAGGTGGCAGGCCAGCGTGCCGAAACCGTGATCGCCAACCCGGCCGGAATCGTCGTCGACGGGGGCGGCTTCATCAATGTCAGCCGCGCCACCCTGACGACTGGCAGTCCGCTCATGAACGGCGACGGTCTGACCGGTTTTTCGGTACAGCGAGGCCGGATCGTCATCGAAGGCGCCGGCCTGGACGCCAGCCGGACCGACTACATTGCGCTGATCGCCCGTTCGGTTCAGCTGAACGCGGGCGTATGGGCACAAAAGCTCAACGTCATCGGCGGCGCCGGCGAGGTGGCGGAAGACGGTACGACGCGGCAGGCAGCCGCGCCCGAGAACGGCGCCGAAACGGCGCCCGTGTATGCGATTGACGTGGCGCGACTGGGCGGCATGTATGCTAACCATATTTACCTGGTCGGTACCGAGGCTGGCGTCGGGGTGCGCAACGCGGGCACGATAGGCGCTGCGGCCGGGGACCTGATCGTTACCAGCGGCGGACGGTTGGAGAACAGCGGCAGCCTGGCTGCGAGCGGGCGTGTTCAGGCCAAGGCGGACGTCGTGGACAACGGCGGCCAGATGAATGCCGGGACAGACCTGTTGCTGACTGCCGGGAGCCTGCGCAACGCCGGTGCGTTCAACGCCACGGGAGACGCGGCGATCTCCGTGACCTCGGATGCCGACAATCGCGAGGGCAGCATCGAGGCGCGCCGACTCGACGTCGAAGTTGGGGGCGCGCTATTGAATGACCATGGACGGATCGCGCAGAACGGCATGGCGACGCTTGCCATCGATGCGGCGCGCGTTGTCAATGCCGGCGAACTGGGCCGCGAGAGCCTGCCTGTTCCCGCACCGGGCACGCCGGGGGGCAGCGACACGGGCGGCGAGAGCGCCAGCCCTGTTGCGGGCAATGATGCCGGCACACCTGTGGACGGTGCACCAACGATTCCGGAAGGCGGAAGCGTTCCCATGCCGCCGCCCGACGGCCGGATCAAGGCGCGACTTGTCGACAATGGCAGCGGTCTCGTCACCGCGAACAATGGCATCTGGTCCGAACGGGTGAGTTGGACAATCGCGGGGGTAAGGCGAGCCTGAACAGCCTCTCGGTGAACGGTGCCTCGCTCGACAACACGAGCGGCGCGCTGTTTGTGCGTGGAGATCTTGCCGCAAGCACCAACAGTTTCATCAACACCCAGGGCAAGGTAGTCGTCGGTGGCAGGCTCGACGGCGTTCACGGCGTCCTCTCGAACAGCCAAGGCCTGCTTCAGGCAGGACTGCTTGCACTTGATGTCGATGGGCAGTTCGACAACGAACGGGGTACGGTTCGCCAGACCGGTGGCGCGACGGCAAACCTGAACATCAGCGGCGAACTGAGGCAGGGTGGTGGGATGCTGGACATTGCTTCGGGTCTCGTCTTGAATACGGCTGCCCTCAGTGGCACCGGCGGTGTGTTGAACATTAACGGCGACCTCGTCCTGAACAGCGGCGCCACCAGTGCTCACGGGGGGAAGTGGGCCATCGGCGCGAACGCTCGCTTGAGCACGGGTGACCTGGACAGCCGCGACGGTTCGATTGCGGTCGGTGGCACGCTGGCCTTGTCTGCTGCGAGTATCGACAACGCTGGCGGGAAGATCCTTTCCGAAGGCGATACGAGTATTGCGGCATCGGAAACGCTGGGTAACAGTGCCGGACAAATCCGGTCAGGTGGTGATCTTGGTGTAACCGCAGGAGAAATGCTTACGAATGACGCGGGCAAGATCGAGTCGACAGGCAGTGCGGCCGAACTGCATGTTGGCGCTGCCGCGATCGCGAACGGCAGCGGTCATATCGTCAATGCCGGCAGCGGCGCGACGCTTCTGACAGCGGGAGTGCTGACGAGTCGCGGCGTCGTGGGGGGCAATGGCGTTCTTGAGATTAGCGCCGACAGGCTGGTCAATGAGGAGCAAGGACGCATCGTTGCCGTCGGCGATCTGAACCTAAGAGTTGGCGCCAATCTGGCGAACACGGGCAGCATTGCTTCCGGAGGCAAGCTGGCGATGATGCAGCAGAGCGCACACGTGTTCAATCAGGGAAATATGATTTCACAGGGCGACCTGTCCATTGCCAGCAGCGCGATCGACAATACCGGCGGGACGATTGCCACCGCAACCGGAAGCGGTAGCGCGCTCCTGCTGCAAACGGGCAGTCTGCGTAACGACGGGGGAACGCTGCAATCAGATGCAAGCGCTCGCCTGGATGTCGTCGGCATTGTCAGCAATCAGGGCGGTCGCGTCCAGTCTGGACAGGATCTCGCGCTGGCGATTGGAGGAAGCCTCGCAAATCGTGATGGCGCGATCGAGGCCAGCGGCAAACTGGACCTCAGGGCGAGTGACGTTGGCAACAAGGGCGGGTCCATTCTGGGAGTCGGAGCCGGGCAGACGGTCCTGAATATCGCCAACGGGATCGACAGCGACGGACAGATCGGCGCGAACGGCGATCTGCGCATTCTGGCGGGGACGCTCGACAACGGTGCGGCTGGATCGATCAGCACAACGGGCAAGCTCGTGTTCGATGTCCGCGACAGCGTGACCAACCGAGGTGTGATCAGCAGCGCAGGCACGCTGGATTTTGATAAAGACCAGGCTAGCCTTGCGAACAGCGGAACGATCACCTCGGGCGAAGCGATGCAGGTCAAGCTCGATCTCGTAGACAACGAGGGCGGTACGATCGAGACGCGCAACGGCGCCGAAATGACCTTGACCGCCAACGCACTGCATAATCGGAACGGCCACGTTGCTGCCAGCGGCGCGGCTCGCATCACAATCGGCACGGTGTTGGATAACACCGCCGAGGGCTTACGGGCATCCGGTGCGCTCGACGTGTCGGCGGGCAGGGCCTTGCAGAACCATGGAGGCAGCATCGAGCTTGGCGGCGCGCAAGCGACTCTGGCGGTCCAGGCCGCGTCCATCGACAGTACGGCCGGCCGTATCGTGAACGTGGGTACTGGCAGCACGACGCTCACCGCGGAGGCACAGATCGACGTGTCGGGTCTGGTGGCGGGTAATGGCGGTCTGCGTCTGAGTGCGCGCACCCTGAACAATGCCGGCATCGTCAGCGCGGCCGACTCGCTTGAGCTGGCCGTCAGCGAAGTCATCGAGAACGCCGGCACGCTGAGCGCGGCAACGCGGCTCCACGTTCAGAATACCGACGTGATCTTACGCAACAGTGGAACCATCGTCGCCGGCAGCCTGGTGGACATCAATGCCGGTACGATCGACAACGCCGATGGCCGCATTGCGACAGCAGCCGGGTCGGGCGCCGACATCTCGCTGAATGCGAACGCTCTGGATAATCGTGGCGGTGAGATCATGGCGGACCGCGACGCTACGCTGCAGGTCCGGAACGCTGCGGACAACGCAGGCGGCGTTGTACAGGCAAACAGCACGCTCCGGCTGACATCAGGAGGGGTGCTCGAGAACACGGGTGGTGTCATCGAAACCCTGGCCGAGGAAAGCACGCTCGCTGTGGACGTGGAAGCCTTGCGCAACGCTGGCGGCCGCGTCGTCAATGCAGGACGCGGCGACACGACACTGATCGCCACATCGGTCGATAACGGCGGCGTCATCGGCGGCCACGGCAGGCTCGTATTGGAGGCCGACACTGCGACCAACACGGCCGGCGGGACGATCACGTCGGGCGCGGAGCTCAGGTTACAGGTGCGTGAGCACCTGGACAATGCCGGCAGCATCAGCAGCTCGGGTACGCTCGCGATGGACGAATCGGGTGCGCGTCTGACGAACAGCGGCAGTATCGTTTCCGGCGCCGACGCCAGCATTCGCGCGGGTACGATCGAGAACGACGGGGGCACGATCGCGACAGCAAGCCGTTCCGGCGCCAGCATCAGCCTGCGTGGTGCGTACCTGTCGAACCGCGACGGTCGCATCGTCGCGGACGATGCGATGCTGCTAGTTTTTGACGGACCGCTCGACAACACGGGAGGCGCGATCCAGGGCGTCTCCAGCGTGCAGGTCGACTCCGGAGCAGCACTTGATAATGACAGTGGGCTGATCGAGGCGACCGGCGCCCAAGCCACACTGGCAGTGAGCGCGGAAACGGTCGTCAACGGAACGGGCCGCATTGTCAATGTCGGGGAGGGCGCGGCGTCGGTGTCGGCTACGACTGGTATCGCCAACAGCGGACTCATTGCTGGTAACGGTCGGCTGAACCTGGCCGGCGCTACGCTGGAAAACGCGGCTGGCGGCACGATCGCCGCAGCTGACGCGATGACCGTCGCAATCCATGATGTTTTGCAGAATCGTGGGACGTTCACCAGCGGCTCGTCGCTCGACCTTGCGGTCGCAGACGCGGCGGTCCGGAATAGTGGGCTCATTGTCGCAGGTGGGCCGCTGACGCTGCGTGCGCGGGAGCTCGATAACGATGAGGGCCAACTGGCCTCGGCCAGCGGCTCGGGCGCTGATTTGGATATTGCGGCAGGCGCCGTCAGTAACCGTGCCGGCGTCATCCAGGCATCTGGTGACCTTGCGCTGACCAGCGGTAGCAGCGTCAACAATTTTCACGGTACATTGCAGGGTGCAAGCTCGCTGGCGCTCCACGCTGTCGGCGACGTGGCCAACGACGGCGGTGTGATCGAATCGCTCGAGGCAGAAGGGACGCTGCAGCTCCAGGCTGCGGCACTGGATAACGGCGGCGGCCGGATCGTCAACGTCGGCAAGGGCGCCACCGGCGTCGCACTGACGGGTACGCTGGCAAGTAATGGCCTTATCGCGGGCAACGGAACTCTTGCCGTGTCCGCGGCCGAGGTGGATAACCGCGCCGCGGGGATGCTTGCATCCGGCGGCACCATGACTCTCGCTGCCGTCGATCGGATCGCAAACGCGGGGGCGATCAGTAGTGGGGCCGCGCTCTCGCTCGGCGCCGTCACGCTGCGCAACAGCGGACGTGTGACCGGCACTGGCGACATCGTCGTGAATGCAACTGCACTCGATAACAGCAGCGGCCAGCTTGCGACAGTCAATGATAGCGGTGGCGCGATCGTCGTGCAGGCAGCGACGCTTGCCAACCTGGGCGGTACAATCTTGGCCGATGGCGCTGTACGCCTGAGTACGTCGGGCGCATTGGCCAATGGCGGCGGCACGATTCGTGCCGGCGAGAGCATGTTGATCGATGCCGGCGGCTCACTCGGCAATCAGGGTGGGAGCATCGAAGCGGCTGCTTCCGATGCCACGCTCGCGCTCACCGCGCAGGCCATCGACAACCGCGGCGGCCGGCTGGTCAATGCTGGCACGGGCGACACCCGCATTCGATCTGCCACGGAGGTGCTCAACAGCGGCACGCTGGCCGGCAACGGCAGGTTCGAGCTGGATGCTGCGGCGCTGGGCAACCTCAGCGAAGGCAGCCTGGCGGCGGGTGGCCCGATGGAGTTGCGGGTGACGCAGCAGTTCATCAATGCAGGCGCCATCAGCAGCGCTGGTGCGTTCACGCTGGACCAGGCAGGAACGTCGATTGCCAACAGTGGCGACATCACCGCGGCGGGGCGCATCACCCTTCATGGTTCGTCCATCGACAATGACGGGGGCGAGATCGCCACGCAGTCCGGGGCCGACATCGTGTTGGATAGCCGGTCAAGCCTGAGTAACAACGGCGGCATTGTCGCCGCTACCGGCAATGCGGTCCTGAATGCGCAGGGCACCGTCGACAACGGCGATGGCCTGGTCCAGACTGGCGGTCATCTCGCGCTGACAACTGCTGGCGCACTGACCAATGCCGGCGGCAGGGTGGAAGCGGTCGGCCCGACGAGTACGCTGGAACTTGCGGCGGAATCGATCGACAATGGCGGCCGGATCGTCAACGCCGGTACCGGTACGACCAGCATCGAAGCCGTCAACGCCATTGCCAACGGCGGCACCATTGCCGGCAGTGGGGCGTTCGATCTTCAGGCAACCGCCGTGCACAACGCCGCCAGCGGCTCGATCGTGAGCGGCGGCCCCCTGGTCATGGCGCTGCGTGAAACGCTCGACAATCATGGCGGAACGATCAGCAGCACCGGCACTCTGCGTTTCGACGGGCTTGGCGCGAGCTTCACCAACAGTGGGCGCATCGGCGCGGGTGGTCTGATGGACATCGCCGCCTCGAACATCAACAACGATGGGGGCCGGATATACACGGCCAACGTGTCGGGCGCCGCGATCACCCTGCAAGCGGGGGACCTTAGCAACCTTGGCGGTACCATTGCCGCCGACGGATCGTTTGCGCTTCGCACGAGCGGCGACATATCGAACGACGGTGGGACCTTGCATGGCGGCCGCAACTTCACTCTTGATGCGGGCGGGCGGTTTGATAACCGGACAGGTGTCGTCGAGTCCGGAGCGGGTTCGCTCAACGTCAGGGCGCAGTCGATCGTGAGCGGCGGGCGTATCGTGAACGCCGGCGTGGGCGCGACCACGCTCAGCATTACCGGCGATATCATCAACCGCGGTACCATCGCCGGGAACGGCACGTTAACTGTCCAGGCGGCAAGCTTGCAGAACTGGACCGGCGCCCAGCTGGCGTCGGGCGGAGATTTGCAGCTCGAGGTGCGCCAGCAGCTGTCGAATGCGGGTAGTGTCACCAGCGGCGGCACGCTCAGTTTCGAACAGCTGGGCGCCACACTCGCCAACAGTGGCGAGATCGCCTCGGCTGGCAACGCAAGCTTCCGGTTAGCATCGTTCAACAACGACAGCGGCACGATCTCGACCGTCAAAGGCTCGGGAGCGGCTGTCGCCGTCACCTCGTCCAGCCTCGGCAACAGGAACGGCAAGATCCTGGCAGACGGCAGGGCCAGCTTCGAACTGGAGGGCGACGCTGACAACAGCGGCGGCATCCTGCAGGCAGGCAGGGATCTCGTTTTCAACGCCGCAGGTTCGCTGGCAAACAACGGAGGGACCATCGAAGCGCTCGGCGCTGACAGCGCGGTCACGATCGACAGCGCGGCCATCGACAATACAGGAGGGCGTATCAGCAATGCCGGCAGCGGCGACATGCGGCTCAGCGCCAGCACCGGCATGACCAATGGCGGCACCATCGCCGCCATGGGTGACCTCGCTCTCGCCGGACAACATCTGCTGAATGGGGCGGCTGGCATGATCGCCTCCGGTGGCAATCTCGATGTCGCGATCACGCGGCAGTGGATCAACCAGGGCAAGGTTAACGGCGGCGGCACGCTGACGTTCGACCAGGCCGGGGCGAGCTTCGCCAACAGTGGCGTGGTCATCGCAGGCGCGCACGCGTACATCAATGTGGCGCAGTTGAACAACGACGGCGGGCGCTTGGGTACCGGCGACGGTTCAGGCGCCGACCTGACTCTCCATACCCAAGAGCTGAGCAATGCAGGTGGGCGTATTGCGACCGACCGGGATCTGACCATCGTCACGGCAGGCATGACCGGAAGTGGCGAACTGTACGGCGGACGCGACCTGTCGCTCGCCATGCAGGGTGACTACGTGCAATCGACGGGCGGTCAACTTCGCTCGAACCGGGACCTGAGCCTCGCCGTGACAGGCAACATTACGAATGCCTCGGTATTCGAGGCTGCACGCAACCTCAACCTGTCGGGGCAGCACTTCGCAAACCAGGAGGGGGCCACCATCGAGGCGCAGAGTGTCACGCTCCAGGCGGTTGGTAACCTGGTCAATGCCGGGGAGGTCAATGCCGCTGCGGCGCTCGACATCCGTGCAGCGCATGTCACCAACACGAGCGGTATCGTCGGTGGCGACGTTATAGTGAACGCGAAGAACCTCGACAATAGCGGCGGCGCGGCACTGATTGGTGCGACAGGAAATCTCGAGCTGGGCGTGGCGGGAACCCTGAACAATGTTGGCGGGGCCACGCTGTACAGCAGTGGCGAACTGTACATCGGGGGCGTGGGTGGGGGCAGCACATCGCTGGTCAATAACATTTCGTCCACTATCGAGGCCGGCGCGAATCTTGCGCTAGATGCAGTTACGCTGACGAATGAGCGTGAGAACGTCCAAATTACGAAGGTCAAGACGCTGGACGAAACCCGCCGCATGAACATGCCGTCGTGGTACCAGTTTGGCGATAACCACAATTATTACGAAACCAGCGCGGCCAACTACTCGCCATACGAGATTTACTTCGTCAATCCAGCGGATATCTTGGAGGAGACCCCGTATGTCACCCCGGACGGCTACACCATTGTCCGAGCCGTCATCCGTACTCACGCCAACGACAGTGCTTACTTCCTCGCACACTCCGGCCTGTACAACGCCTACGGTACCCAGCAGCGTATGGCGACCGCCGATGGGACCCGCGTCATCTACTACACCCAGCGTGAGCAGATGGCCAACCCGGACCAGGGTGGGCCCGCAGGCAACGCGCTCCTTCCACGCTTCGTCACAGATGTGAAGAACTGGACAGGGACGGTGGCCTTCTCCAACCAGTACGGCAGTTGCAGCACCGACTGCATCCGGCTTGTTGCCCAGCCTGGCTATACCGATCCAGCCACGACGATCCTGCGCGATACGCAAAAGTCCTTGGCGCCACGAAAGGACGCACTCGAGCTCTGGCGTGACGCCCACCATACGGTTGTCGAAGACCAGATCGTACCAGGAGCTGGCGCGGCATCGCAGATCCTCTCAGGAGGAGACATGTATTTGTCGGTCAGCGATGCGCTCCTGAATCGCTACGGTACGATCAAGGCCCGCGGCAGGCTCACGATCGAGGACGAATCTGTAGTCACGAACGTAGGCGCAACGCTGTACCGGACGCATACCTTCGATGGCGTCTGGAGAAGCTATGGTGGCACCACCACGGCGTACTCGCACCCGAGCATTTCTGAAGTGATCGGAACGACACGTGGCGTCATCGAGGGCGAACAAGGACTCAGCATCTCCGCACGCAGCTTCAATAACATCGATGTCACGGCTGGAACCGTCGGCAATATTCGTGACCGCGTGGAGGTCATCGGGAGCGGGGCATCCGGCGCCGCTTCTTCCGGCATACAGGCGACGGTCGGCAGCGGCAGCGCCGGCACGCTGGAGGGAAGCGCTGGCGCCAGCGGCTGGGGGAGCAATGCGGCGTTGGCTGCTGTGGAGTCCGTTAGCGGTGCCAATAACTCCGCAGGTTCTGTCCGAGTAGCTGGCAGTGGCATAGCGAATGTCCACCAGTCCGGCGACGCAGCAGTGGGGGGCGGGCAACGCGATGAGTTCGCAACGATCGCTGGCGCTGCGGCAAGCGGAATCAACAATCAGCTTGTAACGAATGGCGGCGCCAATCTGAGCAGTCATGCCTTCCAGGACAGCCTGACACCAGCCGCTGCGGCCTTGCTGGGCCGGGTAGTGACAGGAAACGTACGCTCTGCCGCGGGGGCGGTTATTGCCCAGGAGGTTACGCAAGTGAGGGGCGAGACCCTCGGCAAGGTGATGACAGTGGCGCCGAGCGGGCTGTTCGTCCGGAATCCGGATGCCAATGGAAGTTATTTGTTCGAGACCCGTCCGCAGTTCGCCAACCAGCAACAATGGATCAGCAGCGCCTACTTGCTGGAACAGCTGTCGATCCACCCAGCCACGATGCAAAAGCGGCTCGGTGACGGCTTCTACGAACAGCGGCTCGTTCGCGAGCAACTCGCCGAACTCACCGGTCATACGACCCGCAGCGGCGCAAGCGACGATAGCGTGTACCGCGACTTGCTGACGAATGCGGTCAGCTTCGCGCGCGAATTCAACCTGCGGCCGGGTATCGCACTCACCGCCGAACAGATCAGCCACCTGACCAGCGACATCGTCTGGCTCGAAAACCAGACGGTGCAACTGCCTGACGGTAGCGTCGATACAGTTCTGGTGCCGAAGGTGTATCTCGCCCATGTCGGCAAACAAGCCCTGCAAACGGGCGGTGCACTCGTGACCGGAGCAAATGTCACGATCAGAACGACCGAGAACATCGTCAACCGCGGCGGCGTCATCGATGGCGGCAATGGCCGCACCTTGCTGGTGGCGGGACAGGACGTTGTCAACCAGGGGGGCAAGATCGCCGGCGGCTTGGTAGGGTTGGCGGCGGTTCGCGACGTCCATAACGAAACGCTGGCAGCGAAAGAAAGTTTCGCGACGGACCACAACCGCGGCAGCTATACCTCGGTATCGAACCGGGCCGAGATCCTGGCGGCCGGCGCGCTCGACATCCAGGCTGGACGCGACCTCGTCGACCTGGCTGGCACGATCAAGGCAGGCACGGCCGATATCACGGCTGGACGGGACGTCAACTTCGGCACCGTTCGCACGGGCAGCACGTACGAACATCTCGTGGGCGGCTACACGCAAAACGACAGCAGTACCGCGCATCAGCTAAGTCAGCTCAGCACGGGTGGCGACCTGAACATCAGGGCTGGCGGTAACCTCAGCATGACGGGCACACAGGTAGCGATCGGCACCAGCGGTGCAGGCAACGGCAAGTTGCTCGCCGGCGGCAGTGTGAACATTCATTCCGTTACGAATGAGGTGAACACTTCACTGCAGAACGACTCATCGAGCAAGAACTACGACAAACAGGTGCACCGCAACGAAACCGTTATCGGCGCGAATGTGACCTCGTCGGGCAAGTTGGTTGTAGGGGCCGGCGTCGCCGGGCAGGGCTCGGTGAACGTCGTCGCCAGCGGCCTCAACGCTGGCGACGCTCTCCGGGTCTTCGCCACCGACAACGTCAATATCGTTGCGGCGCAGGAGAAGCACCTGTCCGACACGGCCTCGACGCATAGCTCGAGCAGCTTGTTGCGCAGCAAGACAACCGAGCAGTCGGATTATGTAGCAAGCAGCATTGCTGTCGGCAGTGCTCTTTCCGGGAAGACGGTCGAGCTCAAGGCAGGCAAGGACATCAACGTGCTCGGCAGTTCCATCGCAGGCGAAGGGGACGTCGACCTGGCGGCAAGCGGAAACGTGAGCATTGGGGCTGCGACGAGCACCGTGACCGAGAAGCACCGTACGAAGGTGAAGGAAAGCGGCTTCCTGAGCGGCGGGGGATTCGGCATCAGCTATGGGACCAGGACCACCACCACCGACCACAACCGTGACGCGACCACGCAAAGCGGACAGTCGCGCAGCATGGTCGGGTCGATCGGCGGTGACCTCAGCGTGAGTGCAGGCGAAGCCCTCAAGATCAGCGGCAGCGACCTGAGCGCCGGACAGGACATGAGCCTGAGCGGGAAGAGCGTCGCGATCACGGCGGGCACGGACGACGTGAACGACAAGTTCACCACCAAGACGACGCAGACCGGCCTCACCCTGGCAGTCGGCGGTAGCGTCGTCAATGCGATCCAGACAGCCCAGGGCATGAGCGCGGCAGCCTCCCAGACGTCGAATGGACGGATGAAGGCATTGGCTGCGGCTGCGGCCGCGATGACGGCGAAGGATGCCGCCCAGGACCTTGCCAAGAATGGCCCGAGCGTCAGAATCAGCGCGACTGTTGGGCGCTCGGAAAGCGAGAGCACGGAAGTGAGCGCGAGCCGTACGCATGGCGGCAGCGTTCTTGCGGCCGGGAATAACGTCACCATTAGCGCGACCGGCGGCGGCAAGGCCAGCAATATTGACATCATTGGAAGCGACGTGCGCGCTACGGGCAATGTGTCGCTGCTTGCCGACAACCAGGTCAATCTGCTCGCCGCCCAGGATACGGAGAGTCAGCACAGCCAGAGCAAGAGCTCAAGTGCGGCGGTCGGCGTGGCGGCTGAGTTCAGTACGTCAGGCGGACCGAGGATTGGTATCACGGCGAGCGCGAGCGCGAGCCGATCCCGGATCGACGGTGAAGGCACGACCCAGGTCAACAGCCATGTCGATGCCGGCAACCGGCTGACGATCGTCAGCGGCGGCGACACCAACCTCAAGGGTGCGGTTGCGAATGGCAAGCAGGTCATCGCGGAAGTTGGAGGAAACCTCAATATCGAGAGCCTGCAGGACACCGCCAAGCTCGACGGCAAGCAAGAGAGTTTCAGCGTTTCCGGTACCTTTGGCGTAGGCATGAGTGGAGCCAGCGCCAGCGCCAGCCGGAGCAAGGTCCATAACGACTATGCCAGCGTGCAGGAGCAAACCGCAATCCGGGCGGGTGATGGTGGGTTCCAGATCCAGGTCGGCGGAAATACGGATTTGAAGGGGGCCGTCATCACCAGTAGCGAGCAGGCCGTTAGCGATGGACGCAACAGCCTTGCCACTACGACGCTCTCGTTCAGCGATATCCAGAACCGGGATAGCCATAACGCCAGCGGAATCAGCCTTGGCGTGAACATCGGTATTAGCCCGAAAGGTGATCCATCCGCTCCGAGCATAGCGCCGGGTATAGGAAAAGTAAGCGGTAGCCAGAGCAGCGTTACCCCCAGCGGCGTGAGTCAAGGGGCGTTGACGGTTGTGGACGCACAGGGGGAACAAGCGGTGGCAAGCCTAGATCGTAATGTGATCACGGGGCGCGATACCTCCGAGGCGCTCACCAAGGGATGGAACGGTGCACAGGCCTTGGCCGAGGTGAGCGCGCAGATGCAGATCACCAGCGCTGCCATGCCGCGTTTGGCCAAGGAGATTGGCGATTTTGCGGCAACTAGAATGGCCGAGTTGAACAAGCAGGGCAATACCGAAGAAGCAGCGAAATGGGCCGAAGGGGGTATCTATCGGGTCGCGGCGCATGCGGCGCTCGGCGCCCTCGGCGGCGGGCTGAATGGCGCGATCGGAGCAGCGGCGGCAGCAGAAGCGGCGCCAAGCATAGATGAACTACAGAAGGCGATGACGGCGAAGTTGACCGGTGCCGGGTTGGGCGAGAACACGGCAGAGTTCGCGGCAAAATTGATCGCAGGAGGGGCAGCCGGGATTATTGGTGGCATGGCCGGCAGTTCGGGGGCGGCGACTGGGCTGAATGCGGATGCAAATAACCGGCAGTTGCATCCCGACGAGACCACATGGATCAAGAAAAATGCCGCCAGGTTTGCAGCGGAAAAGGGCATTTCGGTTGATGAGGCCACTAGGCGCTTGGCGCACCAGGCATCGAGAGACGTCGATCTGGTTTGGCGGGGCGTGCTTTCTGATACGGTAGACAAAGAGGCACAATCGTTCCTGACGCAGGCACAAGGGCAGACATTTACGAATGGTTTCGGTCAGAAACAAGCACTGTTTACGACTCAGGACAGACAATTCACTGCGGTCCAGGACGGGTTGTTCGAGGTCGACAAGTCATTCGTGAACAAGTATGTCACTCCGTACGCTACTAGGAAAGCGCTTGACGGCGTCTGGACCGAAATCGGACAGAGCGCCACAAACATCGTTGACACTGTGAGGCGCGATCCAGTTGGCGTCATGGTGCAAACAGGGCGCTCGCTGGCAGACAGTGCGTGGGATGCGGTATGGCATCCGAAAGACACTGCGAACGATTTGATTAAGAGCGCAAAGTCGGACGCCAAAACGTTTGGGGAAGGTGTAGCTGCGTCCACCAATAAGTACATACAACGTCAGCTCAACAGTCTGTACGGACAGGATGTAACCAGCGCCGTTCAGATCGCGACAAGCGCACAGGGCGCAGTGATGTTGGGATCTGCGTTAGGTGCAGGTAAAGCTGGGAGCAAGGTCACTGCAGCATTCGATAGTGCGGTTGGGTTGGCTAAGAAAATTGAGAAGACCGGGCCAAATCTAAATGCCACGGCTAAGGCCAACGTTTCGGGACATGCGTCGTATTCTCAAGTAGGGTTAGATTCAAGTTCCGAAACAAACATTCATGCAAACGTTGCCGCGAGTAGCAACGGCAACGCATCGAGCAATTTTTCTGAGTTCGCACGGCGAGAAGCGCTTGTCAAGGAAGCTTTGGCCGCAAATCAATCACCTTGGCCGTTAGGATATACTCCTGTAACAAGACCGATGGGTGTCGGCGAGCAATTTAATATGGTAATAGACGCCAACCAAGCAAAGGGTTTAAGTGGACCAGGCGGATGGGCAACGTTTTCTCCGATTCCAAATCAAGTTTTTGCCCGTGAAACGCTTGCTATTACGGAGCAATTCAAACCGGATGTGTCGTTTGTTCAGCGGTTTGAGGTTATTCAGAATTTCAATGCACAGACTGGACCGATTGGGCCTCAGATTGACCAAGTAACTGGTCGGTTGCTGGAAGGAAGTCAAACCGTATTCCAGCTTGATTTGCAACTCCCATGGAGTGATCGAGTCAAATTTATCAAGCCAGTTGGTAAACCAGATCCAATTCATTAGGAGGAATATAGTGAGTAATATCAGTCAGACTCCACAAATTTGCTGGTCGGTTTGGGATGCCAGTCCAACCGTTTCATGGAATTGCTATGGCAGGAATTTCGCCGTCACTCTGAAAAATCCTCCGTTAGCGGTCGTGGACTTAGCAGCGCACTCTTTGATTGCGATTGTTGGAAGTTATGATGACTTTGGATCGGCAAATTTGTTGCTCTACTCATACGATGGGGTGCTTAAGAAGACGCTAAGTGCTCCCGAATTAGGCTTGAAAGCCCATTTCGGAAGAGTTTCTGAAACTGGTGATAGTGTAACGGCGTCAGTCGGTTTTTTTGATAAAGCTATTTGGGTAGAGAGGGATGGGAAATTGGATATCGAAAATGGAAGTATGGCCCAGCTTCACAGAAGTTATTAAGAAAATACTGAATTATACCTGCTTGCTGTGCTTTACGCGGCGATCTAAATCGTCCCCAGTTTTTTAGAGGCTCCATTGTTTGAGAGAGTGACAGTTGTAAATAGCAAGAAGAGTTCGTTCTTGCTGTTCTCAGAGCGCCCGGGGAATCTCATCGGGCGTTTTGTATTTCAGGGCCTGGTGCGGCCGCTCGTAGTTGTAGATCGTTACCGACTGGGCCACCATGCGTCTTGCTTCGGCCAAGTTTTCGGGGCGCTGCAAGAGGAACTCGGTTTTGAGGATGTCATTAATGCGTTCGGCCAGCGCGTTCTGTAGCAGTCATACCCGTCGGTCATCGAGCAGGTAATGCTATGTTTCACATGCTGGGCTTGGTAAGCGCCTGCACAGTATTGAATATTGCGGTCGGAATGGTGGATCAAAGGAAGACTGCTTTGCCTTGCGCACCAAGCCATCTTGAGCGCGTGGGCTACTTCCTCGGCCTCGAGGCTAGCGTGGACGTGGTAGCCGACGATCTTGCGTGAGTAGGCGTCGGTGACCAAACTTAGGTAGACACAGCGCTGGCGCGTCGGAAGGTAAGTGATGTTGGCCACCCAGACTTGCTCAGGACGGTGAATATCCGTACCGATCCCCGCCTCGAGCAAATTCGGATGCTTGTAGAACCGGAGAAAGTTGTCTGTGGTTTTGTGGAAGGCGCGCGCTGTTGGCACGAGTAAGTGGGCTCTCTCGAGCTTGGCAAACATACCGTCGCGCCCCAGTTTGATGCTCTCGGATGCAGAACGTCGCCGCAGCATGTGATGCAGCTTGCGCACTCCGATCCGGGGCTGTCGTCGCCTGACTTCCCTTACCAGCGCTACGACCTTCGCATCGCGCTCATGCAGTGCCGCTTCGGCCTTGATCTGCTGGTAGTACGCCTGGCGACTCCAGCCCATGAATCTGCAAGCCTTGGCGAGAGTCAAGCCAGCTACTTGCCGTTGCGCGATGACCCGGAATGCTTTTCTGGCAGCTTGACCCCGTATTCCTTCCGAATCACTTCCAGCATCGCTTCGAATAACTGGGCCTTCTGGTTTGCATCCTTGAGCTGCGTCTCCAGTTCCTTGATCCGCTGCTCTGGCGTCTAAGGCATGGCAAATTTGCTCACGGGATCGCTCCTGCGCTGGTTCGGTCCTCGCAGACTACCCCGATCCTGTCGGCAGTGCTTACGCAGCCAGACCAATACCGTTGAACGGCCTTGAATTCCGTAGCGCTGCTGCGCCTGCTTGTACGACAACTCGCCTTTTTCCACCTCATCCACGACCGCCAGCTTAAAAGCCAGCGTGTAATCGCGCTGGGTGCGTTTTTCATTCTCATCCATGTCAACACTCTTGTGTCAACCTATTTCAGGATGGGTCAGCGACATTAAAAAAGCCGGCGCGCAAGCGGCCGGCTTTTCATTTTTCCAGCCCGACGAGGCTGGTTCATTGCGCACCGCCCGCCGATACCGCGCTTGCCGTGACAGCCGCGCTGCCTCAGCGCTTCAGCTGGCCCAGGTCACGCACCGCGCCGCGGTCGGCCGAAGTGGTGAGCGCCGCATACGCCTGCAGCGCCTGCGACACGTAGCG
>DNCF01000419.1 GCA_003484545.1 Massilia sp.
CCCCAGAAGGGCGCGGCGCGGCAGCGCTCCACCACGGCGCGGAAGTTGGCGGGCTTCAGGCCGGCCTGGGCTTCGTCGGCGGCGAGCAGCACCAGGTGCCAGTGGCGCTGGCTGTCGCCGGCGAACTTGTCGGGGCTGCGCACGTCCACGTGCAGGCGCTCGGGGCCGAGGATCTTGGCGGCCAGGCGCAGGGGCTGGGCCAGGCCCGACCAGCTCATCGTGTCCGGTTCGCCGGCGTTGACGAGCAGGATGCGCAGGGGCCGTTCCTGCGCCAGGACGGGCAGTTCAGCTTGCGACATCGGGGCGGATCGGGAAGGTGTTCACTCGGGTGCGAGCGCGGCGGATGGCCGGCTTTCGGAATTCCATTGGCTGACTATCATACCGGAGATCAACAGCAAACCGCCCAGCCAGCCGCGGGCGGTTAAGGCTTCGCCCAGCCAGAAGTAGCCGAAGAAGGCGGCCGCCGCCGGTTCGAAGGCGTAGACCACCGCCGCTTCGTTGGCCGAGGTGCGCGACTGGCCCCAGGTCTGCAGCGAAATAATGGCGGCGGTCGCCACCACGCCGAGGTAGGCGAAGTTCCAGCCGGCGTGGCCGAGATTGTCGATCACGCCGGCGAGGTAGGCCGAGCGCGCCACGGCCTCGCCCGGCAATTCGCGCGCCAGCAGCCACACCAGGGCGCACAGGGCAACGGTGCCGATCTGGGCGGCGGTGACGGTCAATAAACGCGTCGCGCGCCGGGTCTGCACTTCCATCACCTTGATGTAGACGCCGAAGCACAGCGCGCTCATCAGGGCAAGCGAATCGCCGGTACCCCAGGCGCCGCCATCCCAGCACAGCGCGGCCAGGCCGGCGATCGACATGACCAGCGCCAGCACGATGCGCCGCTCCGGCAAGCGGCCCGCCAGCACGCCGAGCAGCGGCACGACCAGCACGTTCAGGCCGCAGATGAAGGCGTTGCGGTTCGAGCTGGTCAGCGCCAGGCCCTCGACCTGGAACACGAAACAGAAGAACAGCAGGACGCCGAGGATGGCGCCGGCGCGCATGTCGGCCAGCTTGCCACGCCACAGGAAGGGCGACAGCAGCAGCGCGGCCAGGGCGAAGCGCACCAGGATGATCCACACGGCCGAGAAATGACCGGTCAGGTCCTTCATTGCCGGAAAGGTCGTGCCCCACACGAGGGTAACGAGCAGCAGGGCGAGGATGCCGTGGAGGTGGCGGGGCATGTGTGGCTGATGGGCAAAACGCGTATGGTACGCCGCCCGGCCGTAAAAGGCGATAAGGCAGCGCCGGCCGTTCAAAAAGGCCGGCGGCCATGGGTCGCCTGTATTCGGCGCGCGCCTTGGCAAGTCCGGCACCATTTTCCCCGCCTTGCATAGCGTGGCGGCGCTGTTGAACGCCCGCTGGCGGCTATAATCCTTGTTCATGGGGGAACGATATTTAAAGAGCGTCCGCTTGCTGGCCGAATGCCTGCAGGGCTTCGAGCGGTATTCGGGCGAATCGGTACGGCAATACGGCTTGACGCATGCGCAGTTCGACATCATCGCCACGCTCGGCAATACCAGCGGGATGAATTACAAGGAACTCGGCGAGCGCACCCTGATCACCAAGGGCACGCTCACCGGCGTCATCGAGCGGCTCGAGCAGAAAGGCCTGGTGCTGCGCGAACGCAGCCTGGATGACAAGCGTTCGTATTTCGTGCGCCTGACGGACAGCGGCGATGCTGTGTTCCGCGACGTATTTCCGAAAGTTATTGATCACGGCAAACAGTTGTTTGCCGGATTCAGCGACGCCGAGTTCGATGAAGTCGATGGCGCGCTGAGAAAGCTGCGCGAACGGATACTCGGGTCCCCTTAGAGCCAATATCACAACAAAAGGAATCATCTTGAAAACTTCCCTGATCGCAGGCAAAAAGCCGGCCCACTTCGACAAGCACATCATCGGCAACCTGTTGCTCGACGTGGCTTCGGAAGAAGAAGTGCGCGAGGAAGCGATGCTGATCGGCGTGCGCAACGAAGACGGCGAGATCTACCGCCTGATCGGCGCCACCAAGCTGAACAGCTTCATGAACGCCGTCGAAGAACTGTTCGACCTCGGCCTGGTCGACGAACTCCAGGACACCGAGGAACCGAAGGAAGACTGCGACGCCATCTTCAGCGAACCCTGAGCGGCGGCGTTGTAAAACGATGCTTTAGGGCAAATACTCCAGGGTGTACCTAGCCGTTGGGGGTATAATTTTTCGATGGACAGACTTGACGCCCTCAAGAGCATCGCCGCCCAGGCCATCCGGGGCGAGCTCAGTTTTCCCACGAATGTCGACGCCACGCTCAGGCTGCAGCGTGCGCTGAACGATCCCGAGTGCCACGCCGACGCGGCGGCGCGCCTGGTCCAGGCCGAGCCGCTGCTGGCCGCGCGCACCGTCGCGATCGCCAATTCCGTTACCTACAACCGCGCCGGCAACGACGTGACCAACGTGCGCGCCGCCGTGCAGCGCGTGGGTTTCCGCACCCTGGGCGCGCTGGCCGCTTCCGTCATCGTGCGCCAGCTCAGCAGCGAGATCACCGACCCGGCGCTGCGTGCCCGCGCCGACCAGCTGTGGCGCCACTCGGCCCACGTGGCCGCATTGGCCCAGGTGATCGCGCGCCGCGTCTCCTTCGTCGATCCGGAAACGGCGATGTTCGCCGGCATCGTGCACGAGGTGGGCGGCTTCTACCTGCTCTCGCGCGCCCATGAATTCCCGGGCCTGCTCGAGGGTGGCGCCGATGACTGGCTGGAGCACGGCGAAGTGGCGATCGGCCGCGGCGTCCTGCTCAAGCTGGGCGTGCCGGCGCCGGTGATGGGCGCGATCGAGGCCATGTGGAACGGCATGCGCGCGCTGCCGCCGGAAACCCTGGGCGACACCCTGCTGCTGGCGAACGATTTGTCGCCGGAGCCGTCTCCCCTGCTCGAGCGGCCGGGCGCGACCACCGCGCATGCGGCGGCGACCATCGATTTCGCGGTGGGCGACGGGACGCTGGCCAGGATCATGGAAGAGTCGGCGCAGGAAGTGCAGAGTTTGACGTCGGCGTTGATGTAAGTCTTCCTTCTTTCCTCGAACCCGGTCCACGCTAGTGGGGCTGTTGCCTGCCCTGCTGGCGGCTTTGTGGATCCGCGTGGGCTCGAGAGCCCACCCTACGGTCATCGCTGGCGGCGAGTTCATACGCAACCCGGATACGCAACGTGTCCGCGCGGATTCAACCCGCCAATAACGCCACAGGCAACAGCCCCCAACGCCAGTATCTCAATCCGGCACCCGCAAAAAAAATGCCCACTCCTGAGAGTGGGCAAAGTCCAAAACTAGGGATGTCCTGAAAGAGACAGTTCCACTATAGTTCCCAGCCCCCTCGCACTCTGTGCGCCAATTCACTTTCGTGTGACATTTGTGTTAAATGTCGATGACAGGCGATAGCGGCAAAAAAAAACCCGCTCCGGAGGGAGCGGGTGAAGTCCAAAACTAGGGATGTCCTGAAAGAGACGGTTCCACTATAAGGTTCCGCTACCCCGGCCTTCTGTGCGATAACTCACACAAGCCCGGGAAATGTCACATTTCGAACAATTCCTTGTAAAAATCGAGATCCGGAAATGGTTCGTGCATAAAAAAATGCCGCCACGGCCAGGCCGGGCGGCATTTTCTATGCAGACAGCGTAATCAGACCACGGCGCCGTCGGTCTCGTCCTTGGCCTTGACCGGCTTGACCAGGTCTTCGCGCTTGACGCCGAACCACATCGCCAGCGCGGCGGCCACGAACACCGACGAATAGATGCCGAAGCAGATACCGATCGTCAGGGCCATCGCGAAGTAGTGCAGCGAAGGGCCGCCGAAGAACAGCATCGACAGCACCATCATCTGGGTCGATGCGTGGGTGATGATGGTACGCGAGATGGTGCTGGTGATCGCGTGGTCGATGACCTCGGTCACGCTCATCTTGCGCTGCTTGCGGAAGGTCTCGCGGATCCGGTCGAAGATGACGACCGACTCGTTGACCGAGTAGCCCAGCACCGCCAGGATCGCGGCCAGCACCGTCAGCGAGAATTCCCACTGGAAGAAGGCGAAGAAGCCGAGAATGATGACGACGTCGTGCAGGTTCGCCAGGATCGCCGCGACCGCGAATTTCCACTCGAAGCGCACGGCCAGGTAGATCACCACGCCGACCACGACCATGATCAGGGCGTTCAGGCCGCTCTGCGCCAGCTCGTCGCCGACCTGCGGGCCGACGAAGTCGACGCGCTGCAGGCTCACCACTTCGGCGCCGGCCGCGTTGGCGCAGCTGGTGCGCTCGATCTGCTGGCCCTTCTCGGTCACGTTGATCTGTTTCGGGGTGCCGCCTTCCGAGGCGCAGATCGCCTTGAAGGCTTCGCCCGAGACGGTCGCGCCGGCGGCGGTCTTCACCGGCGGCAGGCGCAGCATGATGTCCTGGGCGGTGCCGAAGCTGGCCACTTCCGGCGCTTCATGGCCGATCGAGCGCAGCGTGCCGCGGATCTTTTCCTGGTCGGCCGCGTGCGGGTAACGCAGTTCCATCACGGTGCCGCCGGTGAACTCGACCGAGAAGTGCAGGCCCTTGGTCACCAGGAAGAACACCGCGGCGAGGAAGGTCAGCGCCGAGATCACGTTGAAGATCAACGCGTGGCGCATGAACGGGATGTCCCGTTTGATTTTGAAAAATTCCATGACGTTTCCTAGTCCTTAATTCTTTTCAGCGGGCAAGCCCGGTTTCCAGACGGTACCGACCGACAGCTTGCTCAGTTTCTTGCCGCGGCGGCCGTACCACAGGTTCACGAAGCCGCGCGAGACGAACACCGCCGAGAACATCGAGGTCAGGATGCCCAGGCTGTGCACGACCGCGAAGCCGCGCACCGCGCCGGTACCGAAGATCAGGAGCGCCAGGCCGACGATCAGGGTGGTCACGTTGGAGTCGAAAATCGTGTCCCAGGCATGGCTGAAGCCGTTCGTGATCGCCTGCTGCGGCGTGGCGCCGGCACGCAATTCCTCGCGGATGCGCTCGTTGATCAGCACGTTGGCGTCGATCGCCATACCGAGCGCCAGCGCGATTGCGGCGATGCCCGGCAGGGTCAGGGTGGCCTGCAGCATCGACAGCAGGGCCAGCAGGAACAGCACGTTGGCGGCCAGCGCGATGGCGCTGAAGATGCCGAACATGTGGTAGTAGACGATCATGAAGACGGCAATCGCGACGAAGCCCCACAGGGTCGAGTGCAGGCCGCGGCTGATGTTTTCGGCGCCGAGCTGCGGGCCGACCACGCGTTCCTCGATGAACTCCATCGGCGCCGACAGCGCGCCCGAGCGCAGCAGCAGCGCCAGCTCGTTCGCTTCCTGGGCATTGCCGATGCCGGTGATCTGGAAGGTCGAGCCCAGTTCGCTCTGGATGGTCGGGGCCGACGGCACGGTGTACTTGCCCTTCTCCTTCAGCAGGATGGCCATGCGCTTGCCGACGTTTTCGCGGGTGACGAGGCGGATCTTGCGGCCGCCGTCGCCGTTCAGGTCGACCGAGACGGCCGGCTGCTGGTTCTGGTCGAAACTGGCGACGGCGTTGGTGATGTAGTCGCCGGTCAGGATGATGTCCTTCGACACCACGACCGGGGCGCCGCGGCCTTCGGTGAACAGTTCGGAATTCAGCGGAATCGCGGCCGACAGTTCGGTGCCCGGAGTCACGGTCGGATCGACCAGGCGCAGTTCCAGGGTCGCGGTGCGGCCGATCAGGTCTTTCGCACGGGCGACGTCCTGCACGCCCGGCAGCTGGACGATGATGCGGTCGGCGCCCTGGCGCTGGATGACCGGCTCGGTCACGCCGAGTTCGTTGATGCGCTTGGACAGGGTCGAGATGTTCTGGTTCACGCCTTCCTCGACGATGCGCTTGAGCGCCTCGGCCTTCATGGTGGCGACCAGCTTCAGGTCGGTGCCGTCGGCAGCCTCGGCCAAAGTCAGGTCGGCCATCTGCTTGCCCAGCACGGTGCGGGCGGCGGCGCGGGTCTGCTCGTCGCGGAAGCTGACTTCGATCGCGTTGCCGACGCGCTCGATGCCGGCGTGGCGCACGTTGGCGTCGCGCAGGATGCTGCGCACGCTGGCCTGCAGGCCCTTCATGCGGGTCTCGAGCACGGCTTTCGAGTCGACTTGCAGCAGGAAGTGGACGCCGCCGCGCAGGTCGAGGCCGAGGTTCATCGGCAGCGCGCGCATGGCCTGCATCCAGGCGGGAGTATTCTTCACCAGGTTGACGGTGACGATGTAATCGGGGTCGGCCTGGTCGCGGTTCAGCTGGCGCTCGAGCGCGAGCTTGGCCTTGAACTGGGCGTCGGTGGTATCGAAGCGGGCCCGCACGGCGGTCGAATTACCCGAGCCGTCGAGCGTGACCTGGTTGGCCGGAACACCCTCGCGTTTCAGCACTTCCGCGACCTGGGCCGTGGTGTCGCTGTTGATCTTGACCGTGGTTTTACCGGTCGTCACTTGCAGCGCCGGCGATTCGCCGAAGTAGTTGGGCGCCGTGTACAGCGCGCCAAGCAGGAGCGCGACAGCGATCAGTATATATTTCCAGAGCGGATAGCGATTCATAGTGTTCCAGCGTTCTATGTTGAGCGGCGCGCGGCCCTGGGCGGGCCGCGACGCCGGCTTACAGGGACTTCAGGGTGCCCTTCGGCAGCAGCGTGGTGACTGCGTTCTTCTGCACGACCATTTCGGTGCCGGCAGCCACTTCCAGGGTGACGTAGGCGTCCTTGACCTGCACGACGCGGCCCAGGATGCCGCCGGCGGTGACCACTTCGTCGCCCTTCGCGAGCGCATCCATCATGGCTTTCAGCTCTTTCTGACGCTTCTGCTGGGGGCGGATCATCAGGAAATACATGACCACGAACATGATCAGCAGCGGCGCGAAGGTCGTCAGGTTGCCCATCAGGCCAGGATCGGCGGCGGCGGTGGTTTGCGCGTAAGCGTTGGAAATGAACACAAGGACTCCGATTATGAGATAAAAAAAACAGCGCTGTATTCTAGCACCGGCGAACTGCCAGCGGCCATTCCGCCGCATCTGGGGATGGCTGCAAAAAATGCAAGTAGGAAATGGTAACGGTTTTGTAGGGTGGGTACTTGTACCCACGCGGCCGTGCCCATGCACACCGCATTGGACGAGCTTGCCTGAAATAGCCGATCCCATGTTTTGGCTGAGCTTAAATGTGCGATTGTTCAGGAGGGGTACCGCGTGGGTACAAGTACCCACCCTACGAATACTCCTCTTCGCCACCGAAGTGTCCGCTCACACACCACGCAAAACCAGCCCGGCCTCAGCAGGAATTCCGCGCCGGGAGTATGATCCCGCCCCTCCTCGGTCACTCCCGAATTCCTGTCCCCTGCAGCCGTCTCCGGCCGCAGCGGACCCGTTTTACCCTAGCAAAAGAAACATACGCATGTCAGCACTTTTCACCCCCTTCTCCCTCAAGGACGTCACCCTGCGCAACCGCATCGCGGTGCCGCCGATGTGCCAGTACAGCGCCACCGACGGCTATACCAACGACTGGCATACCACCCACTACGAAAGCATCGCGCGCGGCGGCGCCGGCCTCGTCATCGTCGAAGCAACCGGCGTCTCGCCGGAAGGCCGCATCACCCCGGGCTGCCTGGGCCTGTGGTCCGACGCGCACGTGCCGGGCCTGGCGCGCATCGCCGCCGGGATCAAGGCCGGCGGCGCCGTGGCCGGCATCCAGATCGGCCACGCCGGCCGCAAGGCCAGCGCCCAGCGCCCCTGGGAAGGCGACGACCACATCCCGGCCGGCGACCCGCGCGGCTGGGAAACCATCTCGCCATCCGCCGTCGCCTTCGGCGCCAACCTGCCGCAGGTGCCGAAAGCGATGACCATCGCCGACATCGAGCGCGTGAAGGCCGACTTCGTCGCCGCCGCGCGCCGCGCCCTGGAGGCTGGCTTCGAATGGCTGGAGCTGCACTTCGCCCACGGCTACCTCGGCCAGAGCTTCTTCTCGGTCCACGCCAATCAACGCGATGACCAGTACGGCGGCGACCTCGCCGGCCGCAGCCGCTTCCTGCTCGAGACGCTGGCGGCAGTGCGCGCCGTCTGGCCAGAACGCTTCCCGCTGACGGCGCGCTTCGGCGTGATCGAGTTCGACGGCCGCGACGAAGAGACGCTGCTCGAGTCGATCGAACTGACGCGCCAGTTCCGCGCCGGCGGCCTGGACCTGCTGAACGTGAGCATCGGCTTCTCGACCCCGGACGCGAACATTCCCTGGGCCTCGGGTTTCCTGGCGCCGATCGCCGAGCGCGTCAAGCGCGAAGCCGGCCTGCCGGTGGCCTCGTCGTGGAATATCGACTCGCCGGCGGTCGCCAACCGCGTGGTGGCGGACGGCCAGATGGACCTGGTGATGATCGGCCGCGCCCACCTCGGCAATCCGCACTATCCGTATGCGGCGGCCAAGGCGCTGGGCCTGGACAAGCCTTCGTGGACGCTGCCGGCGCCGTATGCGCACTGGCTGGAGCGTTATCGCGCGGCGGAGTAAAAGCAAAAGCGGCGCCGAGGCGCCGCTTTTGACGTTGTCATTGACCTTGTAGGGTGGGCTCTCGAGCCCACGCGGTACGGCATCCGAGCAATCGCGCATTCACGAACAACGCCCCAGTTGATCGCCCGGGAATTGCAAGCTCACTCTATGCGGTAAGCGAAGGTACGACCGCGTGGGCTCAAGAGCCCACCCTACGAAAACCATACGGCCGCTTCATGCCGACGCGACCATACAAACCTTACACCCCGCGCGCCCGATCCGCGTTGAACTGCAGGCGGAACGCGTTGAAACCATCCGCATCGATCGCATCGCGGATCTCCTGCATCAGGTTCAGGTAGTAATGCAGGTTGTGGATCGTGTTCAAACGCGCGCCCAGGATCTCGTTCGAGCGGTGCAGGTGGTGCAGGTAGGCGCGCGAAAAATTCTTGCAGCAGTAGCAGGTGCAGGACTCGTCCAGCGGCGCGGTGTCGTCCTTGTAACGCGCGTTCTTGATCTTGACGTCGCCGAAGCGCGTGAACAGCCAGCCGTTGCGCGCATTCCGGGTCGGCATCACGCAGTCGAACATGTCGACGCCGTTGGCCACGCCTTCGACCAGGTCTTCCGGCGTGCCGACGCCCATCAGGTAGTGCGGCTTGTTCTCCGGCAGGCGCGGGCCGACGTGGGCCAGGATGCGCTTCATGTCCTCTTTTGGCTCGCCCACCGACAGGCCGCCGATCGCCAGGCCCGGGAAGTTAATATCTTCCAGGCCCGCCAGCGATTCGTCGCGCAGGTGCTCGTACATGCCGCCCTGGACGATGCCGAACAGCGCGTTCGGATTCTCGCCGCGGTTGAACTCGTTCATCGAGCGCTGGGCCCAGCGCAGCGACATCCGCATCGACTTCGCCGCCTCTTCGGCGGTGGCCGGACGGCCATCGATTTCATACGGCGTGCACTCGTCGAACTGCATCACGATGTCCGAGTTCAGCGAACGCTGGATCTGCATGGACACTTCCGGCGACAGGAATTTGCGCGAGCCGTCGATCGGCGAGGCGAAGGTCACGCCCTCTTCCGTGATCTTGCGCATCGCGCCCAGCGAGAACACCTGGAAGCCGCCGGAGTCGGTGAGGATCGGCTTGTCCCAGCCCATGAAGCCGTGCAGGCCGCCGAATTTATCGAGCACCTCGGTGCCCGGGCGCAGCCACAGGTGGAAGGTATTACCGAGGATGATCTGCGAGCCCACCTCCTTCAGCTCGACGGGCGACATCGCCTTGACCGAGCCATAGGTCCCGACCGGCATGAAGATCGGGGTTTCGATGGTGCCGTGGTTGAGTGTCAAGCGGCCGCGGCGCGCATGCGACAGGCCGCTGGTGTCTTTCTTCAGGAGCGTAAATTCGAGCATCGGTAGTCTTAACGGGATTGGGTGGTCAACAGCATGGCGTCGCCATAGCTGAAGAAGCGGTATTCGTTGGCGATCGCGTGCGCGTAGGCCTTGCGGATCTCCTCGAAACCGGCGAAGGCCGACACCAGCATCATGAGCGTCGACTTCGGCAGGTGGAAATTGGTGATCAGCCGCGTCACCGTCTTGAAGGTGTAGCCCGGCGTGATGAACAGGGCGGTGTCGTCGCTGCCCGCCACCAGTTCGCCCGACTGGGAGGCCGACTCCAGCGCGCGCAGGCTCGTGGTGCCGACGGCAATCACGTCGCGCCCGGCCGCCTTGGCGGCGCGCACGGCATCGACCGTCTCCTGCGAAATGGTGTACCACTCGGAGTGCATCTTGTGCGCGGACAGGTCCTCGACGCGCACCGGCTGGAAGGTGCCGGCGCCCACGTGCAGGGTGACGTAGGCGAGCTTCACGCCCTTCGCCTGCAACTTGTCGAGCAGCGGCTGGTCGAAATGCAGGCCGGCGGTCGGCGCGGCGACGGCCCCCGGCTCCTTCGAATACACGGTCTGGTAGCGCTGCTCGTCGAATTCGTCGGCGTTGTGCTCGATGTAGGGCGGCAGCGGCAGGCGGCCGTGGGCTTCGATCAGTTCGAACACGTCGCCCTCGAAGGCCAGCGTGAAGAACTCGCCGGCGCGCTCGCCGACGGTGACGTCGAAGGCGTCGGCCAGGCGGATGCGGTTGCCGGGCTTCGGCGACTTGGAGGCGCGCACCTGGGCCAGCACCGTGCGCTTGTCCAGCACGCGCTCGACCAGGACTTCCACCTGGCCGCCGGTTTCCTTGACGCCGAAGAAGCGGGCCTTCAGCACGCGGGTGTTGTTCATCACCAGCAGGTCGCCCGGCTGGAGCTGGTCGACGATGTCGGCGAAATGGCGGTCGGTGATGCGGTCGCCGTCGAGCTGCAGCAGGCGCGAGGCGCTGCGGTCCGGCAGCGGAACCTGCGCGATGCGTTCGGGCGGCAATTCAAAATCGAAATCGGAAAGCGAGTACATTCTGGTCAATTCTGGGAAAATGGGGGCTGGCAGCTTTACAATAGAGGCTGCAGCGCGTGCGGCGAACCCTCTATTTTACGCTGATGCACGCCAACCTGCCGCATCTATGCCCGCTTCCAAGACCACTTCCGCCCCGAAAACCACAGAAAGCAAGCTCGCCAAGCTCGGCCTGCGCAGCGACATGGACCTGGTCCTGCACCTGCCGATGCGCTACGAGGACGAGACCAAAATCGTGCCGATCCGCGAGGCCTGCCTGCGCGGCGGCCATGTATCGCAGGTCGAGGGCGTGGTCACCAAGAACGAGATCGCCCTGAAACCGCGGCGCCAGCTGCTGGTCACGATCGCCGACGAGAGCGGCGACATCCTGCTGCGCTTCATGAATTTCTATGGCAGCCAGGTCAAGCAACTGGCGGAGGGCGTGCGCGTACGCGCCCGCACCGAGGTGAAGCACGGCTTCTTCGGCGCCGAGATGGTCCATCCGACCTATAAAGTGGTCAACGAGGGCGCGCCGCTGCCGACCTCGCTCACGCCGGTCTACCCGTCGGGCGAGGGCCTGTCGCAGCCGATCCTGCGCCGCGCGATCGCGCAGGCGATGCAGCGCGTCGACTGGGTCGACACCGTGCCGCCGGGCGTGCGCCGCAAGCTGGGCCTGGTCGACTTCGAGCCGGCCGTGAAACTGCTGCACTACCCGCCGAAGGACGCCGACGAGTACGCGCTGATGGACAAGTCGCATCCGGCCTGGACGCGCGTGAAGTTCGACGAATTGCTGGCGCAGCAGTTGTCGCTCAAGCGGGCCCAGCGCGCCCGCCGCGACAAAGGCGCGCCGACCCTGCGCGCCGTCGGCGCCTTGTCCGAGGCATTCCTGCGCGCCCTGCCCTTCCAGCTCACCAATGCGCAGCAGCGCGTGGTCGAAGAGATCCGCGCCGACCTGCGCGAGGGTTACCCGATGCAGCGCCTGCTGCAGGGCGACGTCGGCAGCGGCAAGACGGTGGTGGCCGCGCTGGCGGCGGCGCAAGCCATCGACAGCGGCTACCAGGCCGCGCTGATGGCGCCGACCGAGATCCTGGCCGAGCAGCACTTCCGCAAGATCGCCGCCTGGATGGAGCCGCTCGGGGTCAAAGTCGCCTGGCTCACCGGCAGCCTGAAAAAGAAGGAAAAGACGGCGGCCAGCGAGATGGCCGAATCGGGCGAAGCGCATCTCGTGATCGGCACCCACGCGCTGATCCAGGACACGGTGCAGTTCGCGAAACTCGGCCTGGTGCTGGTCGACGAACAGCACCGCTTCGGCGTCGGCCAGCGCCTCACGCTGCGCAACAAGGGCAGCGACGGCCTGGTGCCGCACCAGTTGATGATGTCGGCCACGCCGATTCCGCGCACCCTGGCGATGACGTATTACGCGGATTTGGAGGTGTCGGTGATCGACGAACTGCCGCCGGGCCGCACGCCGATCGTCACGCGCGCCATCGACCAGAACCGGCGCGATGAAGTCATCGAGCGCGTGCACGCGGCCGCGCTCGAAGGGCGACAGGTCTACTGGGTCTGTCCGCTGATCGAGGAATCCGAGGCGCTGCAACTGCAGACGGCGACCGAGACCTACGAGACCCTGGCCGAGGCCCTGCCCGATTTGCAGGTCGGCCTGGTGCACGGGCGCCTGAAGCCGGCCGAGAAACAGGTGATCATGGACGCCTTCGCCGCCGGCGAGGTGCACGTGCTGGTGGCGACCACCGTGATCGAGGTGGGCGTGGACGTGCCGAACGCCTCGCTGATGGTGATCGAGCACGCCGAACGGTTTGGCTTGTCGCAGCTGCACCAGCTGCGCGGACGGGTCGGGCGCGGTTCCGCCGCGAGTGTGTGCCTGCTGCTGTATCAAAGCCCGCTGGGCCAGGTGGCCAAGCAGCGGTTGATGACGATGCGCGAGACCACCGACGGCTTCGAGATCGCGCGGCGCGACCTGGAGATCCGCGGCCCCGGCGAATTCCTGGGCGCGCGCCAATCGGGGCAGGCGATGCTGCGCTTTGCGGACCTGGAGACGGACCAGTGGCTGGTCGAGCACGCGCGCGACGTGGCGGCGGCGCTGCTGGAGCGGGACAGTCCCGAGGCGATTGCCATCGTCGATGCGCACCTGTCGCGCTGGCTGGGTGGGCGTGAGGAGTTCCTGAAGGTGTGAGGCGGCGCACTTGGTATTGCTGCCCTCTTGCGGGCGCCCGTTCTGATCGGGCGCCATACCGCGTGGGTTCGAGAACCCACCCTACCAAACCGCGCTCTTGCGTACGCCGTTTCTGATCAAACGCCGTACCGCGTGGACACAGGTGCCTTGCGCGGCCCGGCCCACCCTACAAGACCGCGACGTTCGTAGGGTGGGTTCTTGAACCCACGCGGTCCACATCATGCATACCCGCAACCTGTCCGCGCCGCGCCCGCTTACGCGCTGATCGCGCTGGTGAACGTCAAGCGGTTCCCGAACGGATCGGTCACCGCCATGTCCCGCGTCCCCCACGGCATTTCCTCGATGCTGGGCCGGGCGTTTGCATGGCCGCGCGCCGTCAGTTCGGCGTGGTAGGCGTCGATATCGTCGGCTTCGATCCGCAGCCCCGCTCCCGGACAGCAGTCGCCATGGTGTTCGCTCAGGTGCAGCACGCAGCTGCCGCGCGAGATCTGCAGGTACAGCGGGAAGCCTGGTTCGAAGCGGTGTTCCCAGTCGACCTCGAAGCCGAGGAAATCCACATAGAATGCGCGCGCCTTCGCTTCGTCGAAGATGCGCAGGATGGGGGCAACCTTGCTCAGCGTCATTGAGCCTCCGATGAATGGGCCAGCCGCATGGTAAGACAACGCGGCCGGTATCCGGTTTCAGCCGTCGCGCCGGCGTCAGCGTTATCTCAATCCACCCGCGTCAGCTCGACGCCATCGACTGTCATCTTCCACTTGTCGCCCTCGCGGTGCGGCGGCTTGCTGACGACAAAGGTCGAGCGCACGAAGCCCCAGCCGATGTCGAAGTTGTCGCCGTTAAAACCCTGCAGGTCGACGCTGAGGTCGAGCTTCTTGCTGGGCCGGTCGCGCTTGTACTTGATCTTGCCGTCCTTCGCCATCTGGATGCGCATGTCCTTGCCCTGCCAGTCGCCGACATAGGCCTGCTTGTCGGCGGGGACGGGAACGGGATCGGCCTGGGCGGCAAAGGGCAGCAGGCAGGCGGCGGCAAGGATGGTGGCGCGCAGGGCAGACATGAAGGACTCCGGACGGGACAGGCATGGGAACCTGTCCAGTATTCGGTCCTCGGATTTTCTTGTCAACATGCATACGCCGGACGGCGTTGCGAATCTACACCGTGCGGTCGGCCTCGTAGACCAGTCCGATCTGGCGCCGGATCTCGTCCATCACGCCCATCAGCGCCAACGTCTCGTCCTGGGTCATGCCGGGGCTCTCCAGCAAGCCGGCCTGGAAGCAGCGCTGGGCCTCGATCGCCTCGTGCACGTAGCCGTTGCCGAGGTAGGGCGTGTCGACCGTGCGCGTGCTGCCGTCTTCCAGCACCACCGTCACCGAGCGGGCGCGGTGGAACATGGTGTTCATCCGGACGTGGCCGCGCGTGCCCGACACCGTCAGCTCGCCCGGCGTGCGCGCCAGGAAGGAGCAGCTGCAGACCGACATGCCGCCGCCTTCGTGCAGCAAGGTGAAGCCGGTCTGGACGTCGACACCGGTCGTTCCCATCCGGGCCTGCGCTTTCACCGACGCGACCGGCCCGAGCAGGCTGGCGGCGATCGACAGCGGATAGATGCCCAGGTCGAGCAGCGCGCCGCCGCCCAGCGCCGGATTGAAGACCCGGTGTTCGGGGCCAAAGTTGGCGGTGAAGCCGAAGTCGGCCACGACCTGGCTGACCTCGCCGATCTCGCCGGAAGCGATGATGCGCTTGACCTCCAGCAGGGACGGCAGGTAGCGCGTCCACATCGCCTCCATCAGGAACAGGTTTTTCGAACGCGCCAGCGCCACGACTTCCTCGGCCTCGCGCCGGTTCATCGTGAAGGCCTTCTCGACCAGGGCGCCCTTCCCGGCGCCCAGCACCAGCAAGGCATTCTCGGCGTGCTGGGGGTGGGGCGTCGCGATGTAGACCAGGTCGATGCCCGCGCTTGCCGCCAGCGCCTCGTAGGAACCATGGGCGGCAGCGGCGCCGAACTCGGCGGCGAAGGCCTCGGCCTTCTCAAGGCTGCGCGAGGCGACCGCGGCCAGCTGCGCACCGGGCACGTCGCGCAGGGCGGTGGCAAAGGCGCGCGCGATCTTGCCGGTGCCGAGGATGCCCCAGCGGACTTGAGCACTCATGGCGCCACCCGCTTCGGACGGAACACCGTGGTGTCGGCGTAGAAGGCGGCGTCCTGCTGCGGCCACCAGCCGGGCACGCCCAGCACCGGCAGCGGCGTGAAGCTGGAGGTGGTCAACGCGCTGTCCGCCAGTTCGGCCGCCACGCGTTCGTCGATCCAGGCGCGCTGGGCGTCGGGCGACAACCCAAAGTAGGCGTCGTCGGCGAATACCACGCGCGTGTGCGCGGTGATCGCCTTGCGCGGCGCGACCAGCTTTTCCATCAGCGCGTGGCCGAACAGCCACAATTGCGCATCGCGGGCGAACATGGCGCGCTTCTCGAACAGCGCGGCGTCCCAGCAGTGGGCGCGCAGTTCGTCGACCAGCTCGCGCCCCGTACTGGAGGCGCGCACCACCAGCAGGGCCGCGTTCTCGTCGAAAATGGTGGCGGCATCGCGCGCCGCGCCGCGCGACTGCCCTACCCCGCCGGCGGCCTCGATCTGCGCCGCCTGCAGGGCGTTCAACTGGCGCTTGACGAGCGGGAAGGTCTGCCACACCAGGCCGTTGAAGAAGTCGTGCAGGTTGTCGCGCGTGGGCACGCCGCCGGTGGCGCTGATGAAGGCTTCATAGGCCGTCCCTTCGGGCAGCGATTCCTGCGGCACGAAGGTGATCGGCAGGTCGCGGTGGTTGCGCAGGGCCAGGCTCGCCGCGTTGCGGTTGAAGGCGGGTACGAAGGCGTCGTCTTCGAGCTGCAAGCGCTCGAAGGCGGGACGCACCGCGTCGTACCAGGGACGGGACCAGTCGATCTGCGCAAGCATGGTCCGGCCTTAGACCATCTTCCAGTGGATCTGCTCGCCGGCGTTCAGCGGCACCAGGCGCGCGTTCCCCATCGGCACGGTCTCGGGCAGGGTCCAGGTCTCGCGCGTCAGTGTGATGGTGCCCTCGTTGCGCGGCAGGCCGTAGAAGGCCGGACCGTTGAAGCTGGCAAAGGCTTCCAGTTTGTCGAGCGCGCCGGCGTCGGCAAAGGCTTGCGTGTACAGCTCCATCGCGTGCAGCGCGGTGTAGCAGCCGGCGCAGCCGCAGCTGGTTTCCTTGGCGTTGATGGCGTGCGGGGCCGAGTCGGTGCCGAGGAAGAAGCGCTCGTCGCCGCTGGTCGCGGCCGTCACCAGCGCCAGGCGGTGCTCCTCGCGCTTCAGGACCGGCAGGCAGTAGTAGTGCGGGCGGATGCCGCCACGGAAGATCTCGTTGCGGTTGTACAGCAGGTGGTGGGCGGTGATGGTCGCCGCGATCGGGCCTTCGGCTTCGGCCACGTACTGGGCCGCGTCCTTGGTGGTGATGTGCTCGAACACGATGTTCAGGGCCGGCAGGTCCTTACGCAGCGGACGCATCACGCGCTCGATGAAGACGGCTTCGCGGTCGAACAGGTCGATGTCGTTGTCGGTGACTTCGCCGTGCACCAGCAGCGGCATGCCGACTTCCTGCATCACTTCCAGGGTCTTGTAGCACTTTTTCAGGTCGGTGACGCCGGCCGCCGAATTGGTGGTGGCGCCCGCCGGGTAGAGCTTCACGGCGTGGATGAAGCCGGTGTCCTGGGCGCGGCGGATCTCGTCCGGATCGGTGTTGTCGGTCAGGTACAGGGTCATCAGCGGCTCGAACTTCATTCCCTCCGGCAGCGCGGCCAGGATGCGGTCGCGGTAGGCGGCAGCATCGGCGGCGGTGGTGACCGGGGGTTTCAGGTTCGGCATCACGATCGCGCGCGCGAACTGGTGTGCGGTATGCGGCAGTACGCTGGCCAGCGCCGCGCCGTCGCGCAGGTGCAGGTGCCAATCGTCGGGGCGGGTGATGGTGATGGATTGCGGGGTCTCGATGGTGGACATGGCGGCTCTCGAATTGCGGACGGCGTCATTTTACCCGCATAGGGAATGCGCGGCGCGCCCTGCTTCCGCGCTTGCGCATTCCCGGCCGTTCGATCGCACCGGCCGCCGCCGCGCCGGTCCCGGGTTTCTTGCATCCCTGGCATCCCGGGCCATTGTCGCGGCGGCCGGCCTGTCCCTGGCCTTACTTTGCGCCGCCCTCCAGCTTCAATGCCCTGGCAATGTCGTCCCAGGCCACGGCCTTGAAATTCTGCGGTCCGTCCGGCAGGCGCTTGAAGCCGTCCTGCACCACCAGCATGCCGCGCGTGTACGGCCCGCCGAGATTGGCCGACGTCACTTCCAGGCCATCGGTTTCGGACGCGCCGTCGATGCCGCCGGCAGGGTCGATGCCGATGCGGAAGGCGCCGCGCACCGCGAACGGTGGCGCCGCGTCCAGCACCACGTAGCTGTTGTTGCCCTGGCTCGACACCACCAGGTAGCTCCGGTCGACGCCATGGTAGATGCCCATGCCTTCGACGTCCGCGTGCAGCATCGCGCCCACCGGCAGCACCATCTTCAGCGTCGACGGCTGGTCGGCACGGGCCGAGGTCACCCACAGGCCGCGCTTTTCCTCGCCGACGAACAGCAGGCCGCTGCGGTCGTCGGCCACGCAGCCCTCGGGCTGGGTGGCGACGCGGAAGCTGCGCGCCAGCCTGGCGCCGAAGCGTCCGCCGCTGCGGGTGATCCGGTAATGCTCGTAGCGGCCGTCCTTGTCGTTGACGAAGGCATCCAGGCCGCCCTCGGGCGTGCGCAACACGCAGGTGCCGTAGATGTCTTTCAAGCCGGTCGGCAGGCGCGCCGCCTCGGCCAGCACCCCTTGCGCGTCGATGGTGAACAGCACCATCGCGTTCTCGTCGCGCTGGGTGGCCAGCGCCAGGTCGAAGCGTTCGTCGCCGAAGCGCAGGTCCTGGCGCAGGTCGACGTTGTTCAGGCGGCCCGCTTCCAGCAATTGCGTCTGGCGGCCCTGCAGGTCGTACACCAGCAAGCCTTGCTTCTTGTTGGTGCCCAGGATGCGCGACTGGCCCGGATCGGTCGGGTGGACCCAGATCGCCGGATCGTCGGCGGCGTCGCCCAGGCGCGCGACCGGTGCGGTCTGCATGCGCGGCAGTACGATCGGCAGTCGCGCGGGCGGTGCGCTGCCGGCTTTCCATGCCAGCGCCGGCGCCTGCCAGCCCTTGCCGCTGCGGACCATCAGGCGCGCCGACGACGGTTCGAAGATCGGAAGAGC
>DNCF01000064.1:0-132 GCA_003484545.1 Massilia sp.
GCTGGAGCGGATCAATCCGGGCATCAGGCTGGGGGAGGGGGAGGATCGGTTGCCGTAAGCGGCATGGCGTGATGAATCTTTCGCGCTACGCACCGCGCCGATCACGCATATTGTCGGGTGCGCACCGGTACG
>DNCF01000064.1:332-19710 GCA_003484545.1 Massilia sp.
GGGCTCAAGAGCCCACCCTACAACGGCAGAGCAACGTAGGGTGGGCTCTCGAGCCCACGCGGTTTCACCGGTCGCTATACGGCGAAGCGTCAGAATTCAATGCAGCGGTTTATGCCACCGGCAGCTGCATCTCCACCAGCCGCGCCCAGAAGCTGGCCCCGATCGGCAGCAGCTGGTCGTTGAAGTCGTACGAGCCATTGTGCAGCTGGCAAGGCCCGAGCCCGTGGCCGCCGGCGCGGTGTTCGCCGTCGCCGTTGCCGATGAAGACGTAGCAGCCCGGCTTGGCTTGCAGCATGAAGGCGAAGTCCTCGGCGCCCATGGTCGGTTCGACGGCGGTGTTGACGTTCTTTTCCCCCACCACCGCGCGCATCGCCTCGACCGCGAAGGCGGTCTGCTCGGGGTGGTTGACCAGCGGCGGATAATTGCGCTTGAAGCCGAAGTCGACGCTGGCGTTGAAGCCGGCCGCGACGCCGTTGGCAATCTCTTCCATGCGGCGTTCGATCAAATCGAGCACCTCGGTCGAGAAGGTGCGCACGGTGCCGATCAGGACCGCCTCGTCGGGAATCACGTTGGTCGCGCTGCCGGCGTGGATCTGCGTGATCGACAGCACCGCCGTTTCCAGCGGATTCTTTTCGCGCGAGATGATCGTCTGCCAGCTTTGCGCGATCTGCACCGCCACCATCACCGGGTCGATGCCGCGGTGCGGCTGGGCCGCGTGCGCGCCTTTGCCCTTCACGACGACGCGGAACTCGTTACTGGAGGCCATCATCGGTCCCGGGATGACACCGAAGCTGCCCGCCGGCAGGCCCGGCCAGTTGTGCATGCCGTACACGGCTTCCATCGGGAACTGTTCGAACAGGCCATCCTCGATCATCTTGCGCGCGCCGGCGCCGCCTTCCTCAGCGGGCTGGAAAATCAGGTACACGGTGCCGTCGAAGTTGCGATGGCGCGACAAATAGTGGGCTGCGCCCAACAGCATCGCCGTATGGCCGTCGTGGCCGCATGCATGCATCTTGCCGGGGTGGCGCGACGCGTGGTCAAATGTGTTGAGCTCCTGCATGGGCAGCGCGTCCATGTCGGCGCGCAGGCCGATCGCGCGGTCCGAGCTGCCGTTCTTGATGATGCCGACCACGCCGGTCACGCCGAGGCCGCGCACGACGGGGATGCCCCATTCGGCCAGGCGCGCGGCGACCACGTCGGACGTGCGTTGCTCTTCGTAGCACAGCTCCGGATGGGCGTGGATGTCGCGCCGGATCTGCTCCAGTTCGGTTTGGAAAGCGAGGATAGGTTCTACGAGTCTCATCTTGTTCTCCCTAGCAGCATGCAATCGATGCAAGTGTCCGGGCTATTGTAGCCCTTGTCACCATGTGAAATCCAGCCCGGCCGGGAACCGCCGGACCGGTCCGCAACGAAGCCAGCCGGAATCGGATAAAGTATTGGTTTCTCGACGTTTTTTTCCCTGGAACTGATTCAGATGAGCATCACCCAAGTCCGCGCCGCCTGCCCCCACGACTGCCCCGATACCTGCGCCCTGCTCGTCACCGTCGAGGACGGCGTGGCGACCGAAGTGCGCGGCGACCCGGCGCATCCGACCACCGCGGGCGTGCTGTGCACCAAGGTGTCGCGCTACGTCGAGCGCACCTATTCGCCGGACCGCCTGCTGCATCCGATGCGCCGCGTCGGCAGGAAGGGCGAAGGGAAATTCGAACAGATTACGTGGGACGAAGCGCTGGATGAAATCGCGGCGCGTTTGAAGCCGATCGCCGCGCGCGACCCGCAAGCCATCCTGCCCTACAGCTATTGCGGCACCATGGGCCTGGTGCAGGGAGAGGCGATGGCGATGCGCTTCTTCAACAAGCTGGGCGCTTCGCTGCTCGATCGCACCATCTGCGCCACCGCCGGCTTCACCGGCTACAAGTACACCATCGGCGGCTCGATCGGCACCGACATGGAGCAGTTCCAGGACGCCAAGGTCATCATCATCTGGGGCGGCAACCCGATCGCCTCGAACCTGCACTTCTGGATGCGCGCCCAGGAAGCCAAGCGCCGCGGCGCGAAACTGATCGCGATCGACCCCTACCGCTCGCTGACGGCCGAGAAGTGCCACCAGCACATTGCCCTGCTGCCCGGCACGGATGCCGCGCTGGCGCTGGGCCTGATGCACGTGCTCATCAAGGAAGACCTGCTCGACCACGACTACATCGCCGACTACACGCTGGGCTTCGCGGAACTCAAGCAACGCGCGCTCGAATGGACGCCCGAACGCACCGCCGAGACTTGCGGCATCACCGCCCAGGAAGTGATCGACCTGGCGCGCCTGTACGGCGAAACGGCGAAACGCGGCGAACCGGTGGCGATTCGCTGCAACTACGGCGTGCAGCGGGCCAAGGGCGGCGGCATGGCCGTGCGTAACATGAGCTGCCTGCCGGCCCTGGTCGGCGCCTGGCGCCACGCGGCCGGCGGCATCCAGCTCTCGACCTCGGGCTCCTTCCCGGCCAACCGCGTCGGCCTGCAACGGCCGGACCTGCTGGCCGGCCGCAAGCCGCGCACCATCAACATGACCACCATCGGCGACGATTTGCTGAAGGATGCCTCGCCCGAGTTCGGCCCGAAGGTCGAAGCCGTGATCGTCTACAACGCGAATCCGCTGGCGATCGCGCCCGACTCGCGCAAGGTACAACAAGGCTTCGAGCGCGAAGATTTATTTACCGTGGTGCTGGAACACTTCCGCACCGACAGTGCGGACTATGCCGACATCCTGCTGCCGGCCACGACCCAGCTCGAGCACGTCGACGCCCACCTGGCCTATGGCCACCTGTACATGATGGCGAACAACGCGGCGATCGCGCCGCTGGGCGAAGCCAAGCCGAACACGGAAATCTTCCGCCTGCTGGCCGCGCGCATGGGTTTTACCGACCCCTGCTTCCAGGAGAGCGACGAGCAATTGGCGGCCCAGGCCTTCGATAAAACCCACGAGCGGGCGATCCACTTCGACTGGGAATCGCTGAAACAGAAGGGCTGGCAAAAGCTGAACATGCCGGATGCGCCGTTTGCCGCAGGCGACTTCCCGACCCCGTCCGGTAAATGCGAGTTCTATTCGAGCGCGATGGCGCTTGACGGACTCGATCCGGTCCCAAGCTATATCGCACCGTACGAATCCGTGGCGTCGAACCCGACGCTTGCCAGGAAATACCCGCTGGCGATGATTTCTCCGCCGGCACGGAACTTCCTCAACTCAACCTTTGTCAATGTACAGAGCTTGCGTGCAACCGAGGGCGAGCCGCACCTCGACATCCATCCGAACGACGCCGCCCCGCGCGGCATCGCCCACGGTGACATGGCACGTATCTTCAACGACCGCGGCTCTTTTGTTGCCAAGGCGCGCGTGACCGAGAAAGCGCGACCGGGCCTCGTGGTGGGCTTGTCGATCTGGTGGAAGAAGCTGGCCAGCGACGGCAAGAACGCCAACGAAGTGACCAGCCAGCGCCTGACCGACATGGGCAGGGCGCCCACTTTCTACGACACCCTGGTGCAGGTCGAAAAGGCCGCGCCTGTGCACGGACATGAAACTACGCAATAGACTTCCCCGATTTTTCCGGCACGCGCTGATCGCAGGCGCGGCCGCCGGAATGCTTGCCAGTTGTTCTACTCTGAATTACTACACCCAGGCGGCGCAAGGCCAGCTTGAACTCCTCTCCGACGCAAGGCCAATCGACGACTGGTTGGCCGATCCCACCACCAACACCACCCTGCGCCACCGCCTGGAAATGGCGCGCCAGATCCGCCTGTTCGCGGTGCAGAAGCTGGGCCTGCCGGACAACGGCAGTTACAAGAACTACGCCGACCTGAAGCGCAAATACGTGCTGTGGAACGTGGTCGCCACGCCGGAGCTGTCGCTCAAACCCCTGCAGTGGTGCTTCCCGGTGGCCGGCTGCGTGAACTACCGCGGCTACTACAACAAGGACGACGCCCAGGCCTATGCGCGCGAATTGCGCGCGCAAGGGCGCGACGTCGAGGTCGGCGGCGTGAGCGCCTATTCGACTCTCGGCTGGTTCAGCGACCCCTTGATTTCCACCTTCATCAATTATCCGGACGCGGAGCTGGCGCGCCTGATCTTCCACGAACTGGCGCACCAGGTGGTCTACGTGCCGGGCGACTCGCGCTTCAACGAATCCTTCGCCAGCGCGGTGGAAGAGGCGGGCGTCGAGATGTGGCTGCAGGAACACGGCAACCCGGCCATGCGCGAGGCCTACGAGCGCTACTCCAGCCGCCGCAAGGATTTCCTGCACCTGCTGCTGAAGTACCGCCGCGAGCTCGAGCGCACCTATGCGTCCCCCATCGGCGACGAGGACAAGCGCATCGCCAAGGCGCGCTTGTTCCTGGCGCTGAAGGACGAATACCAGGTGCTGAAGGCCAACTGGGGCGGTTACGCCGGCTACGACCGCTTCTTCGCCGAGCCGCTGTCGAACGCCCACCTGGCCTCGATCGCGACCTACAACGACTACGTGCCGGCCTTCCGCAGCCTGCTGCGCCAGGAGAAGGATTTCCGCCGTTTCTATCGCCAGGTCACGAAGTTGTCCAAGCTCGACAAGTCGGATCGCACGGCCGCGCTGAAGGTGCTGGATGCCACCGTGCCCAATGCGCCGGTCATGGTGCAGCGCAGCACCGGCGCCATGCCGTAATGCATCGCGTAGAGTCCCTGTTCCAATTAAGGCAAAAGCGCTTGCGCGCAAGCGCGCTGCCCGATAGCATCATATGCGGCAATAGCAAAGGCATAAGCACGCACGTTCGGTTTGCAAATATTATTTGACAATGTGAGCTGAACGACAACGATACTATTGGAGACAGGGGCAACTGATGGACAAAATTTGGCTGAAGTCGTACCCGGCTGGCGTGCCGGCTGAAATCAACCCGGATCAATACCGATCGCTCGTCCACATGCTGGAAGAGTCCTTCCAGAAGTACGCGAATAACAACGCGTACGTCTGCATGGACAAGTTCCTGACGTATGCCGAACTCGACGCCTGCTCGAAGAAGCTGGCCGCCTGGCTGCAAAGCCGCGGCATGGCCAAGGGCGCGCGCGTTGCGGTGATGATGCCCAATGTCCTGCAGTACCCGATCGCGATCGCCGCGGTCCTGCGCGCCGGCTACACCGTCGTCAACGTCAACCCTCTCTACACCGCGCGCGAACTCGAGCACCAGCTGAAGGACTCGGGCAGCGAAGCGATCATCGTGCTCGAAAACTTCGCGCACACCCTCGAGCAGGTACAGAAGAACACCCCGGTGCGCCACATCGTGGTCGCCAGCATGGGCGAGCTGCTCGGCGGCGCCAAGGGCATGCTGGTCAACTTCGTGGTCCGCAACGTCAAGAAGATGGTGCCGGACTTCGCGCTGCCGAACATGGTGCGCTTCAAGGATGCGCTGGCACAGGGCGCCAAGATGCCGTTCACGGCGCCCGAGCTGACGTCCTCCGACATCGCCTTCCTGCAGTACACCGGCGGCACCACCGGCGTCTCGAAGGGCGCTACGCTGACCCACCGCAACATCATCGCCAACGTGCTGCAGACCGAGGCCTGGGCCCAGCCGGCGCTGACGCAGCCGCCCGCGGTCGAGTTCCCGACCATCGTCTGCGCGCTGCCGCTGTACCACATCTTCGCGCTGACCGCCTGCGCGATGTGGGGCATGCGCGTCGGCGGCCTGAACATCCTGATCCCGAACCCGCGCGACATCCCGGGCTTCATCAAGGAGCTGGCCAAGTACAAGATCACCATGCTGCCGGCCGTGAACACGCTCTACAACGCGCTGGTCAACCACCCGGATTTCGCCAGCCTCGATTTCTCCAGCCTGAAGACCGCGAATGGCGGCGGCATGGCGGTGCAACAGGCGGTTAATGACAAGTGGAAACAAGCAACTGGCAAGAGTATCATTGAGGGTTACGGCCTGTCGGAAACTTCGCCGGTGGCCACCTGCAATCGTGCCGATGAGCAGGGCTTTACCGGCACCATCGGCCTGCCGGTGCCGTCGACCGACATCGCGATCCTGGACGACGACGGCAACGTGCTGCCGATCGGCCAGACCGGCGAGATCGGCATCCGCGGCCCGCAGGTGATGGCCGGCTACTGGAACCGTCCGGACGAGACCGCCAAGGTGATGACCGCCGACGGCTTCTTCCGCTCGGGCGACGTCGGCATCATGGACGAGCGCGGCTACGTGAAGATCGTCGACCGCAAGAAGGACATGATCCTGGTGTCGGGCTTTAACGTCTACCCGAACGAACTGGAAGGCGTGATCGCCAACCACCCTGGCGTGCTCGAGTGCGCCGTGGTGGGCGTGCCGGACGAGCATTCCGGCGAAGCGGTGAAGGTGTTCGTGGTGCGCAAGGACCCGAATCTCACCGAACAGGCGCTGATGGACTACTGCAAGACCCAGTTCACCGGCTACAAGAAACCGAAGTACATCGAATTCCGCGACGAACTGCCGAAGACCAACGTCGGCAAGATCCTGCGGCGGGCCCTGCGCGACGAGCAGCAGGAGAAGCAGAAGCAGGCCGCCTGACGTAGAAGTAGAGCGTGTGAAAGAGACTTCAGGGCAAGGGTTGCGGCCGTCCGACGCGTCGTCGAAGACAGTACGAGCGTACGGCGAGACGACGCAACGCAGCCGTGGAGGATTTTTCGCACGCTCGCAGTTCGGCGCGAGTTCGGCCGGCAGAGCCGCCCGTGATCCGGGCGGCTTTGCGTTTAATTGAACACACAAAGTTTAGAAGGCGAGGCATCAGATGGACAAGTTTTGGCTCAAGTCGTACCAGGCAGGCGTGCCGGCGGAGATCGACCCGACGCAGTACCGCTCCCTGACCCATTTGCTGGAAGAATCTTTCCGCAAGTACGCTGACCAGAAGGCCTTCGCCTGCATGGACAAGGTCATCACCTACGGCGACCTGGACCGCATGTCGCAGCAGATGGCGGCCTGGCTGCAAAGCCGCGGCCTGCAGCCGGGCGCGCGCGTGGCGATCATGCTGCCCAACGTCCTGCAATACCCGGTCGCGATGGCGGCCGCCCTGCGCGGCGGCTACACCATCGTCAACGTCAATCCGCTCTACACCCCGCGCGAACTGCAGCACCAGCTGAACGATTCCGGCGCCGAGGTGCTGGTGGTGCTGGAAAACTTCGCCCACACCGTGGAGCAGGTGATCGCCAACACCCCGGTGAAACACGTCGTGGTCGGCACCATGGGCGACCTGCTGGGTGGCGTGAAGGGCGCGATCGTCAACTTCGTCGTGCGCAAGGTCAAGAAGATGGTCCCGGCCTGGTCGCTGCCCGGCCACACCGGCTTTAAAAAGATACTGGCCGAAGGCGCGCGCTTGACCTTCAAGCCGGTCACGCTCGGCCACGACGACATCGCCTTCCTGCAGTACACCGGCGGCACCACGGGCGTGTCGAAAGGCGCCGTCCTGCTGCACAAGAACGTGCTGGCCAACGTGCTGCAGAACGAAGCCTGGTTCGGCCCTTCGCTGTCGAATGCGCCGACTGGCAAGCAGCTCGAATTCATGTGCGCGCTGCCGCTGTACCACATCTACGCGCTGACGGTCTGCGCGCTGCTCGGCATGCGCCTGGGCGCGATGAACGTCCTGATCCCGAACCCGCGCGACATGGACGGCTTCATCAAGGAACTGGGCAAGTACAAGATCAACGTCTTCCCGGCCGTGAACACCCTGTACAACGGCCTGGTCAACCAGTCGGCCTTCGCCAATCTCGACCATTCCACCTACCTGGTCTGCCCGGGCGGCGGCATGGCCGTGCAGCAGGCGGTGGCCGACAAATGGCTGAAAATCACCGGCTGCCCGATCGTCGAGGGCTATGGCCTGTCCGAGACTTCGCCGGTCGTCACCGCCAACCGCTGCGACATCAGCGACTTCACCGGCACCATCGGCCTGCCGCTGCCGTCGACCGAAGTGCTGATCCTCGACGAAGCGAACAAGCCGGTTCCGTTCGGCCAGTCCGGCGAAATCGCCGTGCGCGGCCCGCAGGTGATGGCCGGCTACTGGAAGCGCGACGACGAGACCGCCAAAGTCATGACCCCGGATGGTTTCCTGAAGACCGGCGACATCGGCATCATGGACGAGAAGGGCTACACCCGCATCGTCGACCGCAAGAAGGACATGATCATCGTCTCGGGCTTCAATGTGTATCCGAACGAAGTCGAGAACGTGGTCGCCTCGCACCCGGGCGTGCTCGAAGTGGCCTGCGTCGGCGTGCCGGACAAGCACTCGGGCGAAGCCGTGAAGCTGTACGTCGTCAAGAAGGACCCGAAGCTGACCGCCGAGGACCTGCTGCACTTCTGCAAGGACGAACTGACCGGCTACAAGCGCCCGCGCCACATCGAATTCCGCGATACGCTGCCGAAGACCAACGTCGGCAAGATCCTGCGCCGCGAACTGCGGGACGAGAAGCAGACGGCCTGAAGAACGGTTGGGATAGGAAACGCAAAACCGGCACGGTGTGAGGACACCGTGCCGGTTTTTTTATGACGCTCCAGCTCGCGCCGGCGCCGGTCAGGCGGCGCGCTTCCTCCTGCGCAGGGCGACACCGGCCAGGCCCAGGCCCAGCAGTGCCAGCGAGCCCGGCTCGGGAACGGCGTTCGCGTTGCCGGCGTCGAAGCTGATCTGGTAATTGAAATAGTTGATCCAGTCGACCCAGTCGCCGCCCGCCGGGAAATCGTCGCGGATGCTGAGGCCGATATTGCCGTCCGCGAGGATCGACGCCAGTTCCGCATCGGTCAGGGTGGCGGAGGTGGAAAAGGTGATGTCGTGGCCCGGCGCCGCATCGGTCAGGTGGTCCCAGCGATCGTCGTCGGTGTTCCCGTTCAGCATCCAGCCGAGGTCCACGCTTTCCAGCATCAGCAGCAGGTTCGCATCGCTCCCGTCGAAGTCGCCATTGAAGGTGATCGAGATGACGCCGTTCGAGAACTTGTTATAGGGCGCGATGGCCGTGCTGACGTCGACGTTGTCCGAGAGCGTCCAGTACGGCGGCAGGGAAGGCGATGCCAGGCTGCCGCTGAAGGTCAGGGGCACGGCGCCGGCAGCGCCGGAAAGCAGGGCAAATACGAGCGGTACGGCAAATTTGATTTTCTTGAACATGGAATTCCCCATTTGGATGAGTTAACGACTTCTGATTGTTGTTGCGTTATCGAATTAGCAAGAAGAATGCCAAACCAGTGCCGGAACGCAAGTCTTTGTATTTACGGGGAAATTATTTCCTTACTTCACTCATTGCGCATCGCACTGTAAAGACAGCCGACAATCCACGGTCATCCCATCAAGGAAGGCGCATGGCGGCGCTGCGCAGTAGCAGGTCGTCCTAGGCGTCTCGGACCCGGGCGACACCGGCGTCGACCCTGAACGCGGCCAGGGCCGACTGCGCCGTGCGTGCATCGCGCACATCGTCGAGCGCCATGAAGTGCGCCGTGCTCGCATCCGGCGTCAGCTCGATCAGCATGTAGCCGCGCCGGTCGCTGCGTCCGTACAGGATGTGCGGATTGCGCTCGACGTTTTCCTGGGTACGCGCTTGCGCACGCGAGCTGGAGGTGATGGAGGTGCCGCAGAACTCGGCCGCAACGACCGGGTTCGCCTTCGACACCGGCCGCGTAAAATCGCGCCGCAGCTCGGCGGCATAGAAGGTGTGGACGTCGCCCGAGAGCACCAGCGGATTGCGGGCGCGGCTTGTCGCCAGGGTGTCGAGCAAGCGCCGGCGCGCGGCCGGGTAGCCGTCCCAGCCGTCGGTCCAGAAGCGGCCGTCGTCGGGCGAGCGCACCGGCACGCCGCTCGACTGCGCCATCAGGGTCTGCTGGGCCAGGATGTTCCAGCGCGCCCGCGAGGACGACAGGCCCTGGGCCAGCCAGGCTTCCTGTTCCAGCCCCAGCATGGTCCGTGCTGGATCGCGCAGCTCGGCGCAGGTACGCGCCAGCACCACGTTCGAACCGCCACGCCCGGGCTTCGAGCAGGCCAGCGGCGAGCGGTACTGGCGGCTGTCGAGCAGGTGGAAGCGCGCCAGCCGGCCCCAGTCGACACGTTGAAACATGCGCAGCGCGCCGAAGCTGCGCGGCGCGGGCAGGCGCAGCGGCATGTGCTCATAGAAGGCCTGGTAGGCGGCAGCGCGACGTGATGCGAAGTCTGGCGCCAGGCGCTCGTCGACGTCGCCTGCGTAATCGTTGGCGACCTCATGGTCGTCCCAGGTCACGATCCACGGCGCGGCATGGTGCGCGGCCTGCAAATCCGGGTCGCTCTTGTACTGCGCGTAGCGGGCGCGATAGTCGGCCAGCGTGAACGACTCGTGCGAGCGCACCGCGCGCGGCGGATGGCGCAGCTGGTAGGGACCCCATTCATAGATGTAGTCGCCGAGGAAGGCGATCAGGTCGGGCGCCGCTTGGGCGATATAACGATGCGCCGCATAGTGCCCGAATTCCCAGTGCTGGCAGGAGGCCACCGCCAGCTTCAGCCGCGCCGGCATGACGTCGATTGCCGGTGCGGTGCGCGTGCGGCCGACCGGGCTCACCGCATCGCCCAGCATGAAGCGGTACCAGTACCAGCGATCAGGCTTCAGGCCGGTTGCGTCGACGTGCACGCTATGGGCCAAGGCAGGGGAGGCGGTGGCGCTGCCCTTGGCGGCGATCTTGCGGAAGGCCTCGTCCTCGGCCACTTCCCAGCGCACGGTGAGCGCGAGCGGCGGCGCCGAGGCCGCGTTCAGCGGATCGGCCAGGATGCGCGTCCACAGGATCACCGCGTTCGGCAGCGGCGAACCGGAAGCGACCCCGAGGGAGAACGGGTAGGAGGGACCGGCCGCGGCGGCGCTGGCGGAAATCCCCAGGCCGGCGCCGGCGGCAGCGGTAAGGCGCGCCGCGTCGAGCAAAAAAGTCCGACGCGCCTCGCGCATGCTTTATTGCTGGTGCGAGATCAAGGACTCCAGCGGCGGCAGCTGGCGCGGCTTGCGGTCCGGGCCGGTGGCGACGTAGGTCAGGGTCGCTTCGGTGACCTTGACGATGTTCGACTGCAGGCGGTTACGCTCGGCATAGACCTCGACGTAGACCGTGATCGAGGTGTTGCCAACCTTGACGATATCGGCGTAGAACGACAACAGGTCGCCCACAAAAACAGGGTTCTTGAACAGGAAGGAGTTGACGGCGATGGTGGCCACGCGGCCATTCGCGCGGCGGGTGGCCGGCAGCGAGCCGGCGATGTCGACCTGGGCCATGATCCAGCCGCCGAACACGTCTCCATAGACGTTGGCGTCCGGCGGCCCCGGCATCACGCGCAGCTGCGGGATCTTCCCTTCAGGCAGGCGGTTGGTCGGGGCGGCATTGTTTTCTGGCGTGGTCATCTTGTTTTTCCGTGAAAAGCTACAATCGTCCCGAATTGAACCATAAATCCCGGACCCCTGCCATGCGACGCTCCTCCACCAGTTCCCTCCCGCCGCCCGATAACAAGGACCGGCAACGCACCGACTGGGCCACGCTGCGCACCCTGTTTCCCTACCTCTGGGTCTACAAATGGCGCGTGATCGCCGCGCTCGGCGCGCTGATCGGCGCCAAGATGGCCAACGTCGGCGTGCCGCTCGTGCTCAAGCAGTTGATCGACCAGCTCGCCATCGACCCCGCGCACCCGCAAGCCCTGCTGGTGCTGCCGGTCGGCGCCCTGATCGCCTATGGCCTGCTGCGCCTGTCGACCACGGTCTTCACCGAGCTGCGCGAATTCCTGTTCGCGCGCGTCACCCAGCGCGCGGTGCGCACCATTGCCTTGAAAGTGTTCCGCCACCTGCATGCGCTGTCGCTGCGTTTTCACCTGAACCGCCAGACCGGCGGCATGACGCGCGATATCGAACGCGGCACGCGCGGCGTGAATTCGCTCATCTCGTACTCGCTGTTCAACGTGCTGCCGACCCTGGTCGAGATCACGCTGGTGCTCGGCTACCTGGTGATCAACTACGACATCTGGTTCTCCATCATCACCGCCGGCGCGCTGGCCACCTACATCACCTTCACCGTCGTCGTCACCGAATGGCGCACCCACTTCCGGCGCACGATGAACGAGCTCGACTCGAAGGCCAACACCAAGGCCATCGATTCGCTGCTGAACTACGAGACGGTGAAATACTTCGGCAACGAGGACTATGAAGCCAGGCGCTACGACCAGGGCCTGCAGCACTACGAGAATGCGGCTGTGCGCTCGCAGACCTCGCTGTCGGTGCTGAACACCGGGCAGTCCTTGATCATCGCCACCGCCGTCACCCTGATCCTGTGGCGCGCGACCGAGGGCGTCATTGCCGGCACCATGAGCCTGGGCGACCTGGTGCTGGTGAACTCGTTCATGATCCAGCTGTATATTCCGCTCAACTTCCTGGGCGTGATCTACCGCGAGATCAAGCAGGCGCTGGCCGACATGGAACGCCTGTTCGGCCTCCTGGACCAGAACCGCGAGGTGGCCGACGCGCCCGATGCGAAGCCGCTGGCGACGAAGGGCGCGCGCGTCGAGTTCTCGCACGTCGAGTTCAGCTACGAGGCCAAGCGCCAGATCCTGTTCGACGTCGACTTCGCCATTCCCGCCGGGACCACCACGGCCGTGGTCGGCCACAGCGGCTCGGGCAAGTCGACCCTGTCGCGCCTGCTGTTCCGCTTCTACGACGTGAACGGGGGATCGATCAGCATCGACGGCCAGGACATCCGCAACGTGACCCAGGAATCGCTGCGTTCCCACATCGGCATCGTGCCCCAGGATACGGTGCTGTTCAACGACACCATCGAGTACAACATCGCCTATGGACGGCCGGGCGCGAGCAGGGACGACATCGTGGCGGCGGCGCGCGCGGCGTCGATCCACGAGTTCATCGAGAGCCTGCCGGATGGCTACGCGACCATGGTCGGCGAGCGTGGTTTGAAGCTATCGGGCGGGGAGAAGCAGCGGGTGGCAATCGCGCGCACCTTGCTGAAGAATCCGGCGATCCTGATCTTCGACGAGGCGACCTCCGCGCTGGATTCGAAGTCGGAGCAGGCGATCCAGGCGCAGCTGAAGGAGATCGCGAAGAGCCGCACGACGCTGGTGATTGCGCACAGGCTGTCGACGATCGCGGATGCGCAGCAGATCATCGTGCTCGACCACGGGAAGATCGTCGAGCGCGGCACGCATCAGAGTTTGCTGGCGGCGCGCGGTTTATACGCGCAGATGTGGGAGCGCCAGTTGGCGCGGCCGGACGAGGAGTTGGCGTCGCCGCCGTTGGCGTTGCAGGGGGAGTGAGGTTCGGTTCGTGGCGCTGTTGCGTGATCCGTTATCGGTGTGCTTGATCCGCGTGGGCACGAGTGCCCACCCTACGGGACACGCTGCGTATCTGGGCTTCGTATGAACTCGCCGTTAGCGGTGTCCGTAGGGTGGGCACTCGTGCCCACGCGGATTCAACCCACCAATAACAGAACAGGCAACAGCCCCACTAACGGATGCGGACCGCACGCAACGGCCCGCAACCGTCAAATCAATACGTACCAAACATCCGCTGAATCTCGCGCGTATTGTTCGTCCTGGTCAGCGCCAGCATCAACAGAATGCGCGCCTTCTGCGGCGACAGGTTATCCCCCGCCACGAAATCCAGCTCGTCGTCATTCGCCTCGCCGTTCCGCGCCACGATCCCCTGGCCGACGCGGCTCGACCGCACGATGATCACGCCCTTCTTGCGCGCGGCGGAGAGTGCCGGACGCACCTTGGCCGGCAGCGAGCCATTGCCCACACCCGCGTGCACCAGCCCCTTCGCGCCCGAGGCCACCAGCGCCTCGACCGCCACCGGACCCACGTTCGCGTGCGCGTAGGCGACTTCCACCTGCGGCAGGGTCGACAGGTTCGTCACGTCGAACTCGGTCTCGACCGTGTGCTTGCGGGTCGGCTGGCGATAAAAGTAGGGCTTGCCGCCCTGGATGTAGCCCAGCATGCCCAGGTCGCTCGCCTTGAAGGTGTCGGCGGTCGTCGTGTTGGTCTTGGTGACGTCGCGCGCGGCCTGGATCTGGTCGTTCATCGCGACCAGCACGCCGCGGCCGACGGCTTCCTGCGAGCCGGCCAGCACCACTGCGTTGTACAGGTTGATCGGGCCGTCGGCCGAGAGGGCGGTGGATGGGCGCATGGAACCCACCACCACCACCGGCTTCTTGCTCTTGACGACCAGGTTCAGGAAGTAGGCCGTTTCTTCCAGCGTGTCGGTGCCGTGGGTGATGACGATCCCGTCCACGTTCTGCTGCGCCAGCAGGGTGTTGACGCGCTTGGCCAGCGCCAGCCAGTGCTCGTTGCCCATGTTCTCGCTGGCGATCTGGAACACCTGCTCGCCGGTGATGTTGGCAACCTTGGTGATTTCCGGGACCGCCGCGATCAGCGCCTGCACGCCGACCGTGGCGGCGGTGTAGCCGACGGTCGTGGTGCTGGTCGCGCCGGTGCCGGCGATGGTGCCGCCGGTGGCGAGGATGGTCACGTTCGGCTTCGAAGTGGTCTTTACCTCGGCTTGGGTCTGGGCCTGCGCCGCCAGGGCAACGCAGAACAGGAACCCGAACAGCGCGGCGGCCGAGCGGGCGGTTTTCTGAAACAGCATGCTACTTCTCCTTAAACTGGGCGTCCTGAAGCCGATTACAGCTTCTTGTAGACGACGCCTTCTTTCATCACAAACTTGACCTGCTCGAGCAGTTTCACGTCGCGTAGCGGATCGCCGTCCACCGCCACGATGTCGGCCGCGAAGCCCGGCTCGACCAGGCCCAGGCGTTGCGGCTGGTCGAGCAGGGTGGCGGCGTGGATGGTGGCCGCGCGGATGGCCTCGATCGGCGTCATGCCGGCTTCGACCATGTAGCCGAATTCCTTCGCGTTCTCGCCGTGCGGGAAGACGCCGGCGTCGGTGCCGAAGGCGATCTTCACGCCCGCTTTGTGGGCGCGGGCGAAGGTGGCCTGCAGCTGCGGGCCAATCGCCGCCGCCTTCGGGCGCACCAGGGCCGAATAATAGTTCGGGTCCTTGGCCTTGTCGGCGACGTAGCGGCCGGCCGAGATGGTCGGCACGTACCAGTGGCCGGTCTTCTTGAACAGGCCCACGGTCTCGTCGTCCATCAGGGTGCCGTGCTCGATCGAGTCGACGCCGGCGCGCAGGGCGCGCTTCATGCCTTCGGCGCCGTGGGCGTGCGCCGCGACGCGGAAACCGTAGTCCTTGGCGGTGCTGACGATGGCCTTCAGTTCGTCCTCGGTGTACTGCGAGTTCTGGCCGCTGGCGGCCTGGCTCAGCACGCCGCCGGTGGCGGTGATCTTGATCAGGTCCGCGCCTTCCTTGTAGCGCTGGCGCACGGCCTGGCGGCCTTCCTCCGGGCTGTCGATCACGCCTTCCTCCGGGCCCGGGGTGCCTACCTTCTCGCTCAGGAAGTGCGACAGATTGTTGGTCGGATCGGCGTGGCCGCCGGTGGTGGCGATCGATTTACCGGCGGTGAACATGCGCGGGCCGGGAATCGCGCCGGCCGCGATCGCGCGCTTCAGCGACACGTTCAGGCCATCCTGCGCGCCAAGGTCGCGCACCGTGGTGAAGCCGGCCATCAGGGTGCGCTCGGCGTACTTCACCGAGCGGAAGGCGAGATCCGCCGGGTCGGCGGTCAGGCGGTCGCGGTAGGAGTCGACCACCGGCTGGGTTTCGCTGGTGAGGTGGACGTGCATGTCGATCAGGCCCGGCAGGCAGGATTTCGTCGACAGGTCGATGCGGTCCGGGCCCGGGCCCGGCGCGGCGGACCCCATCGGCCCCACCGATTTGATGGTGCCGTCCTCGATCACGATGCTGACGCGCTCGCGCCAGGTGCCGCTCTTGACGTCGAGCAGGCGGCCGCAGTCGACCGTCTGGGTGGCGGCGTGCGCGCCGTTCAGGGAAAGCAGCAAACCTGCCGCGACCAGCTGTTTCATCTTGTTCTCCTCCATGCTCTTCTTGTGATGCGATGAAAAAAAGGCCTCCCATCGCTGGAAGGCCTCGGTAGTATTCGATGCGGGACTAGCGCAGCGGCGACGTGGCGACGTCCTTGTGCGGCACGGGCTTCTCCAGGTCGCCCTCCCACTTCGCCACCACGGCGGTGGCGATGCCGTTGCCGATCACGTTGGTGGCCGAACGGGCCATGTCCAGGAAGTGGTCGATGCCCAGCAGGAGCAGCAGGCCGGCTTCCGGGATGTTGAACTGGGCCAGGGTGGCGGCGATCACGACCAGCGAGGCGCGCGGCACGCCGGCCATGCCCTTCGAGGTCAGCATCAGCACCAGCATCATCATGATCTGGGTCGACAGCGGCAGTTCGATGCCGTAGGCCTGGGCGATGAACACGGCGGCGAAGGTGCAGTACATCATCGAGCCGTCCAGGTTGAACGAGTAACCGATCGGCAGGACAAACGCGGCCAGGCGGTTCTTGACGCCGAAGCGTTCCAGGCCTTCCAGGGTTTTCGGGAAAGCCGCTTCCGACGAGGCGGTCGAGAAGGCGAGGATGGTCGGTTCCTTCAGTTCCGAGACCAGGCGCAGCACGCGCGGGCCGAGGAAGGCCATGCCGATCAGGATCAGCACGACCCACAGCAGGATGATCCCGAGGTAGAACTCGGCCATGAAGATGCCGTAGGTGGACAGCACGCCCAGGCCGCTCTTGGCGACGATGCCGGCCACCGCCGCGAACACGGCGATCGGCGCGAAGTTCATCACGTAGCCGGTGACCTTCAGCATGATGTGGGCGATGCCGTCGACGGCGTCGATCAGCGGCGTGGCGCGCGCGCCGACCGCGGCGGCCGCGGTGCCGAAGAAGACCGAGAACACGACGATCTGCAGGATCTCGTTCTTGGCCATGCCGTCGACGATCGAGGCCGGGATCAGGTGGGTGATGAATTCCTTCAGCGTCAGGCCGGTGGTGACGATGTCGGTCTTCGCATCCACCGGCGGCGCCATGCCGGCCAGGTGCATCGCGTCGCCCGGACGGAACAGGTTCACCAGGATCAGGCCCAGCGACAGCGAGATGACCGAGGCGATCACGAACCAGCCCAGCGCCTTGACGCCGATGCGGCCGACTTCCTTGGCGTCGCCCATCTTGGCGATGCCGACCACCAGGGTCGAGAACACCAGCGGCGCGATGATCATCTTGATCAGGCGGAGGAACATGGTCGTCACCAGCGCCAGCGTGTCGGCGAAGCCTTTCGCGTCGTCCATGGTGGTGTTGGCGACGTAGCCGACGACGACGCCGAGCACGAGGCCGATCAGGATGTAAGTGGTGAGGCGGTTTCGATTGTTCATGTGCTTCCTGTAGTCGGTCGGCCGTGCGTTCGACCCGTCCGCGCCGGAATTCGTGGTTCAGGCGCCGGCGGGCTGGGGCAAAATGGGGTGGTTCTGCGTGCGAACGGAATTCGTTCTGATTATCCTGGCAAGTTCCGCAGTATCCTAGGCACTGTTAGTGCTGTCAAGCACGCCCAAGGGCTTGAAACGATTGGTAAACATGATTGAAATAGACAAGGTCAGCAAGTGGTACGGCGACTTCCAGGTGCTCGCCGAATGCAGCACGCAGGTGGCGCGGGGCGACGTGGTGGTGGTGTGCGGACCCTCCGGCTCCGGCAAGTCGACCCTGATCAAGACCGTCAACGGCCTCGAGCCCGTCCAGCAGGGCAGCATCCGCGTCGACGGCGTGCTTGTTACCGACCGCAAGACCGACCTGCCCAGGCTGCGCGCGAAGATCGGCATGGTGTTCCAGAACTTCGAGCTGTTTCCCCACCTGTCGGTGCGCGACAACCTGAGCCTGGCGCAGGTCAAGGTGCTGGGGCGCAGCAAGGCGGAAGCGATCGAACGCGGCCTGGCCTACCTCGACCGCGTCGGCCTGCTGGCGCACCAGGACAAGTACCCGAACCAGCTCTCCGGCGGCCAGCAGCAGCGCGTCGCGATCGCGCGCGCGCTGGCGATGGACCCGGTGGCGATGCTGTTCGACGAACCGACCTCCGCCCTCGACCCCGAGATGATCGGCGAAGTGCTGGACGTGATGGTGGGTCTGGCGCAGGACGGCATGACCATGATGGTGGTGACCCACGAGATGGGCTTTGCGCGCAAGGTCGCCGACCGCATCGTCTTCATGGACCACGGCCGCATCGTCGAAGACAGCCCGAAGGATGCCTTCTTCACCGCCCCGCAATCCGACCGCGCCCGCGAGTTCCTGGCGAAGATCATCCATTGAATGCCGGCGCCGCCGGGCCGTATGCGCCGCTGTGCATGCGCTCATGTGCTCATGCGCTTGCGGACATGCCCTGCAGCCCGGCGAACCAGCTCAGTTCTCCGTCCAGCGCGGCGCGGATCGGCGCCGGCGTCAGCCCGGTCCAGCGCTTGAACGAGCGCCGGAAGTTGGCGGCATCGTGAAAGCCCAGGTAGCGCGCCACGTCCTCGTTGTCGGCGCGCTCGACCTGGAACAGCCACAGCGCCACATGGGTGCGTACCTGGTCGAGCTCGGCCTGGAAATGGGTATGGTGGCGCAGCAACTGACGCTTGAAGGTCGCGGGGCTGACGCCGAACTCGCTCGCGGTGCGCTCCAGCGTCGGTGCCTCGCGCACCTGCGCAAGCAGGTAATCGTAGAGCGCGGCGAGCAGGCCGGGGGCGCGTCGCGCTTCCTGTTCGGCCGCCTGCAGGGCAAGGCGCGCGGCCAGTTCGCTGGCGCGCGGCCATGGCCGGTCGAGCCAGGAGGCGGGAATCAGCATGGCGTCGAGCTGGCAGCCGAAACGCAACTCGGCGCCGAGATGGACCTGATGCTGCTCGAGGTGGCGCGGAGCGCCGCGGTTGAAGCAGAAGCGCCAGGGCAGGCGTTCCCCGCTCAGCCAGCGGCAGAGCGCAACCACCGCCGTCATGTACATCTCGACCAGGGCCGCACGCAGGCCCGGCGCGCCGTAGGCGTCGACCCAATACAGCAGCGCGACTCCGCCCCAGGTCTCGAAACGCGGGCGCAGCAGGGGTGTCAGGTGCGCATGGAAGCGGCACAGGGTCTGGAGCAGCGCGCGCAGGTTCGGCGCCTGCACCAGCGCGTGGCTGGCCGCGCCATCGTGGCCCGGAAGCAGCATCTGGCCCAGCATGAAGCTGGTATCCGGGCTGTCCAGGGTGCGCAGCGTGTTGGCCAACTGCTGCAGGTACTGGGCCGGGGAGATCAGCCGGTCGGCGTCCAGGCCCGCAAGCAGGCCGGTATGGCGCAGCAGGTCGGCATCGCTCGCCTCGCGCGAGCGGCCGTATTCCAGCGCCAGCGCCGGTTGCTGGCGCGCCGGAATCGAGGGTTCCCCGGCCGGCTGCCAGGCGATCACGCCGCGTCCATCTGGCGGCACAGGCTGGCCAGCAGCGCGTCCGGCGCGCCG
>DNCF01000083.1:0-520 GCA_003484545.1 Massilia sp.
GTGCTGCTGCGCCGTCGGCGCGCGCAGGGCGGCAAGGTCCTGAGGACGGCGCGCGAACCGGAAGTCGTGGTCCTTCCGCAGGACGGCGCGGCGCAGGCGAAGCCGGGTCTGATGGCCGCCGTCAAGGCGCGCCTGATGGCGGTCCGCCGCAACAGACAGGCGCCGCCGGCAGCGGCGGAGGCGCCGGAAAACATGGACGAAAAAATAATTGTTCAGCCGGAGTAGGCGCGCACACGAATCGTCTACACAAGCTGATTAATTCGGTTATACTGGCCTCGTTGGTTAACAAAACCACAAAAAACGGCCCAGGATCCGCCGCAGCCACCACCGATAGCGTGGCGCGAAAACGGATGTACGTCGCAAGACGCCTGTCTCCGGAAGCGGTCTCGCTGCCAACAGCGGCAGGGGACGCCGGATGCAACCGGCAAAGAGGCGATCACCGGGACTAGCCTGGTGTTCGCTCTCCGAATTCATGCGATGGGAGGTGTCCTGTCGCAGCAAGAAAGCGCCTGCGGGCGCT
>DNCF01000083.1:636-2538 GCA_003484545.1 Massilia sp.
GCCTGCGGGCGCTTTTTTGTTTGGTGGGCAAATCGCGTAGGGTGGGCGGGACCGGCGGTCCCGCCCACGCGGGGAGACGCGGCGGCACTCTCCTCGAGAACGACATGCGTGGCGCCACCCATCGCCGCGTGGGCGGAGGGCCGCCCACCCTGCAACAAAAAAGCGCCCGCAGGCGCTTTCTTCTTTTATTCGGGAGCAGGCGTGCTCAGTGCGCGCACATCGCGCGGTCGAGCTGCCCCATCCAGGGTTCGGTGACGTCGCGGATGGCGCGGTCGTTGGCCATGATCTGCTTGAGCAGGTCGATCTTGCGCAGGCGACGCTCGCCGCTCAGCACCGGGACGCCGGTCGCGGCGGCGCCGGCCTGCACCGCGCACTGGCCCTGCAGGCTGTCGAAGCCGTTCCAGTCCCCCGAGGTCGCCGCGGCGGCCATCTTGCCGGTCAGGCCGGCAATATTTTCGTACATAGCGAGGACTTCGTTCTGGGTCATGTTGGCACCGCGACAATATTTTTCCGGTCGGATGACCGGTTGTCCTCCTTTTACGGCAGCGGTTTCGGAAACTTTAGCCCTTTTGCTAAAAAAATTTGAAAAATAGTTTGGCAAGGCGACGACCTCGGCTTTTCATGGTCCAAGGAGAAGCGCGTATTGCCGCGTTCTTGCAGTCCAGCGCTATTTTTTGCAGCCTGTCGCATTTCGTCCGTACAAGGTGCCGCCGTTTCGTAGAGTGCGTAGTGGGTCCTTGCGCCGCCAGGAGCGCACCCACCAACAAAAATAAGAGCGCCTAACAAAACCTTCAGGGCAAGGCGCAGCGTCGAAGACAGTACGCGTGCACGGCGAGACGATGCAACGCGGCCATGGAGGTTTTGTTAGGCGCTGTAAAAGAGGAACAATGAGACACCATCGAGTATCGCGGGGTGCGGCCGCCCTTGCCCTGGCACTGGCCGCCGGCGCGGCCCAGGCCGAAGCCCCGTTTTCCTTCGCCGCCACGCCCGGCAAGCTGCCGAAGGACGTCATCCCCCTGCTGTACGACGCACACCTGGTGCCCGACTTCGGCAACGACAGCTTCCGCGGTTCCGAGACCGTCGAGATCGAGGTACTGCGCCCGACCGCGCGCATCGTGCTGAACGCCGCCAACCTCGTCATCGAACGCGCCGCGATCGAAGGCCGGGGCCTGGCGAGGCAAACCCTGCAACCCCTGGTCGACGAGGCCGGCCAGACGGTCAGCTTCCAGCTGGCCGCGCCGCTCGCGCCCGGGCGCTATGCGCTGGCGCTGAGCTTTCGCGGCCAGATCAACCGCGAGGGCAGGGGCCTGTTCGGGGTCTCCTACAAGGCGGGCGGCGCCGACCGCAAGCTAATCGCCACCCTGCTGGCGCCGGCGGACGCGCGGCGCCTGCTGCCGACCTGGGACGAGCCGGCCTTTCGCGCCCGCTTCAGGCTGACGGTGGACCTGCCGCCCAGCTTCCAGGCCTACTCCAACACCCCGGTCGAAAAGCGCGAGACGCTGGCCGATGGCCGGCAGCGCATTTCCTTCGCGCCCACGCCGAACATGCCGAGCTACCTCATGGCGCTGGTCGCGGGCGAACTGGAACGCGCGCAGGCGCGCCGCGGCGGCGTCGAGATCGGCGTCGTCACCACCGAAGGCAAGCTCGGCTCCACCGCCTTTCCGCTGGCGGCCACCGGCGACCTGCTGCGCTACTACAACAATTACTTCGGCATTCCCTATCCGCTGCCCAAGCTGGACCAGATCGCCATTCCCGGCGGCTTCTATGGCGCGATGGAAAGCTGGGGCGGCATCGTCTACAACGAGGCGCTGCTGCTGGTCGATCCGAAGAAGAGCCCGGAAGGCACGAAAAAACTGTCGTTCGGCGCGAATGCCCACGAGCTGGCGCACCAGTGGTTCGGCA
>DNCF01000083.1:2765-3044 GCA_003484545.1 Massilia sp.
TTCGGCAACCTGGTGACGATGGCCTGGTGGGACAATCTCTGGCTGAACGAGGGCTTCGCTTCCTGGATGGCGGCCAAGGCCACCGAACACTTCCATCCCGAATGGCGGCCCTACCTGGACGAGATCGCCCAGCGCGAAAAGGTGCTGGACCTGGACGCGCGCAAGAGCACCCACCCGATCCAGACCCCGATCGCGAACGAGGAGCAGGCCGCCAACGCCTTCGACGCCATCACCTACATCAAGAGCAAGGCCTTCCTGCGCATGCTCGAGGCCTACGTC
>DNCF01000484.1 GCA_003484545.1 Massilia sp.
TCGCCGGCCGTCAACAAGGGCAGCGCGACCTCGGCACCAAAGGTCGACTTCGCCGGCGTGGCGCGTCCGCGCGGCGGCGCCTACGATATCGGCGCTTACGAGTTCTGATCGGTTCGCCGACTTGGCGCCGCCCGCGGCGCCAATGGCACGAAGCCCCGCAGGCTGTCCGGCTTGCGGGGCTTTTTATTTATCAGCAAAATTTTCCACTTCGCAACGAAATATCGCCCGGACGAAACGCAATCGCCAACGCAGCAGTTTCCTAAGAGATATACAACCAGCGTCCAAGTCCATTGCATCAGGAACTGTTATTTTCCATAAAGAAATCTTTTACCGATAATTCAGCATAATTTTAATAAGCTGTTTTACCCCAAAGAAATTGTATTAATGCATTTGATAAAACAAAGAAATTTATTCTTAAAAACATTGAACTTAGGAAGTTTCCTACGCTCAAAGCTTACTCTTTCACGTTGTTAAGGTAGGGTAAGTTTCAGATGAAAAAATTCGTTCCTGTTATTGCAAGCGTTCGTCTCCACCATCTCCTGTGCGCCAGCGCCGCAGTCCTGCTGGCCGGCAGCGCCGCCGCCGCCGAAAGCGGCACCAGCGTCGAGCCGGCCTATGATTCCCCAGCACCGACGGCAACGCTGGCCGTCACCGCGTCCGGTAGCGGCACCGCCAAGTCGGATCGCACCGTGGTGCCCCCGACGGCTACCGCCACCGGTCACCTCTACGTTTCGCCGACCGGTTCCGACTCGAATCCGGGCACGCAGGCGCGTCCCGTGAAAACCATCGCCCGCGCCGACGCCCTGGCCCGCGCCGGCTACGTGATCCACGTCGCCCCGGGCACGTACAAGGTGTCGGCACCGTCGACCGGTAGCGCCGGCATCCGCACCGTCAAGAGCGGCACCGCGACTGCCCGCATCAAGTTCGTGTCGGACGTGAAATGGGGTGCCAAGATCGTCTTCTCGGGCACCGGCATGGCCTGGAACTCGAAGGGCGCCTATGTCGACATCGAAGGCTTCGACATCACCGGCAGCGGCCGTATCGGCATCCTGGCCGAAGGCGGCAAGGAACGCATCACCAAGAACTTCGTCCACGACCTGAAGGTCAGCGGCGGCTGCAACGGCGGCGGCGGCGCGGCGATCGACGCCTGGGGTCCGGGCGGCGGCGCCGTCATCGACTCGAACGTCGTGCGTAACATCGGCTACAAGTGGGTCGCTGGCCAGACCTGCAACACCGTGCAGGGCATCTACGTCACGAACCAGAACAACACGATCTCGAACAACATCATCTCGGGCGTGGCCTCGGTCGGCATCAACAGCTGGCACGGCGCGACCGCCTCGACGATCGTCAACAACACGATCTTCGGTTCGAAGATGGGCATCGTGATCGGCCATGGCGACAGCGGCGCAACCTCGGCCGGCACCAGCAACAACTACGTGGCCAACAACATCGTCTACCGCAACGCCTACGGCATCACCGAAATGGGCAAGGTCGGCACCAACAACCGTTATCCGAACAACCTGGTGTTCGACACCGGCCGCGCCTGGCTCGTGAAAGGCAGTGTCACCGGCACCGTCTCGGCCAACCCGCAGTTCGTCAACTACCAGGTCAACGGCACCGGCGACTATCGCCTGAAGAGCACTTCGCCGGCGATCAACAAAGGCACCGCAACGCGTGCACCGAAGGTCGACTTCGCTGGCGTGGCCCGTCCGCGCGGCGGCGCCTACGACATTGGCGCTTACGAATACTAAGCAGGTGTGATCCAGGTGCCCGCCGGCGCCGGATGAACGAGCCCCTGCAGGCTGGACACGCGTCCAGCCTGCAGGGGCTTTTTTCATGGCGAACGCGCGGCCGGCGCAGTGGGTACAGGCGTTCGGCGCTCCTGGCCGAGTGGGCTCGGTCGACGGGCGCGAGACGATCAGCTCACGTATCCGATCTGCGCGGTGGATGCCCCGTAATGTGTCGCGTTTGCGCCAAGACGCACGGCCATGTCGTTGAACAGCACGCCTTGCGGCGATATGCCGGCATGGTGCAGGCGTTTCACCGACTCGTTGATCTGCCCTTCGGTGGTCACGCCGGCGCGCGCGACGATGAAGACTGCGCCTGCGTGCGCGCCGATGATGAGCGCATCCGCCGCGGACAGGACTGGCGGTGGGTCGATCAGGACCAGGTCGTAGCGGCTGCTGACCGACTCGAGCAGCGCCCCGAAGTTCAGGTGCAGCAGGAAGTCCGATCGGTTCGGCGGCAGCTCGCCTGTGGGAATGAAGTCGAGATTCTCCATGACGTCGTGGTGGATGATGTCCTCGACCGGCATCGAACCAAGGATGGAACGCGACAGCCCCCGCTCGCGCCCGATCCCGAAATAGCGGTGCAGGTGCCCGTTGCGCAGATCCGCGTCGATCAGCAGGACGCGTTTGCCGCTCGATGCCATGACGGCGGCGAAGTTGGCCGCGATGAAGGATTTGCCGATGCTGCGCGTCGGTCCTGCGAACATGACGATGTTGTTCTTGAAGTGGGGCATCGAGAACTGCAGCGCGGCGCGGAAGCTGCGCAGGCTTTCGACTGCCGCGTCCTCGGGCATGATCTGGGCCAGCAAGGGCAAGGGGGCCGTCTCGCCACGCGCCTTGCGCAGCAGCTTGTCCTGGTTGGTGCTGTGCGGGATCGAGGCGTACACGACACGGGCATTGAGCAGGCGCTCGATTTTTTGAGGGTCGTCGATGCCGCCTCTGAGGGCCTTGCGTGCGAGCGCGAGCAGCGTGCCGATGAGCAGGCCGGTGATCACCGCCAGCGCCACGATTAGGGGACGGTTGGGCTTGAGCGGTTTTTCCGGCGCGATCGGCGCATCGACCAGCCGCACGTTGCTGACGCGCCCCACCGAAATCAGGCGCAGCTGCTGCGCCGTGTTCGACAGCGCCGTGTACAGGTCGGTGTTGACCTTGATGTCCCGCGTCAGGCGGGCCTCGTCCTGCTCGAGCACGGGTAAGGTCTTGATGCGGGCCGCGATTTCCTCGATCTCGGCATCGACTTCCTTGCGCTGGCGGTTGATCGCGGCGACGATCGGGTGGTCTTCGGTGAAGCGCGCCAGCAGTTCGGTTTTTTTCTGCAGCAGTTCGATGCGGCGCGCCCGCGCGGCGGTGGCCTGGGCCAGGCTGACGCGCGCCTCCTCGCGCAGGTCGACGGTGCCATGCAGGTTGCGGAACTGGTTGTAGCGGTCCTCGGACTGCTCGAGCTGGCGCTTCAGGATCGGCAGTTGCTTGTTCAGGAAGGCCAGCGACTTCTCGGCTTCCTCGGTCTTGCGGGCGAGGTTCTGGCGCATGTATTCGCGGCCGATTTCGCTGAGCAAGGCGTGGATGCGCTTGGCGTTCTCGCCCTGCAGCTTGACCTGGATGATGCCGGACTGCTTGCCCTGCTCGGTGATGACCATCGCCGTCTGGATCGCCTGGATGGTGCCCAGGCGCGACTTTCGCTTCAGGCGGAAACGCGCGCCGGGATTGGCGACCATGCGGTCGACCTTGATCTCGACCGTGCCGTCGGGCGTCGGCACGCGGTAGCGCTGGCCGGCCGTTCCCTCGAAGGCCAGGCGCTGGCCGCCGCCGGAGAAGTAATAACGGTTGGCGCCGCGGGCGGTCAGCGTGAACTCGCGGTTGAGCCAGGATTCCGGCACGTCGAACACCGTCACCTCGGCCTTCTCGCCGCCCCAGACATAGCCGCCATGGCCGAACAGGCCCGGCGTCGACAGCTCGCCGTTGTTCTGGTTCGCGAACCAGAAGCCGACCACCGGGAAATACTTCGGCTGGACCTCGATGTAGAGCTGCAGGTTGTCGACCGCCTGCGACACCACCATGCGCGAGCGCAGCAGCTCCATCTCGGCGATCGCCGCCTTCTTGGTTTCGAACAGCGACGAGGCTTCGCTCAGGATGTTCTTCGAGGCGTTCGGGCTTTCCTCCTCGACGTGGATCATCAGGTTCGCCTCGTACACCGGCTTGGCCACCAGCGCATACAGCACGGCGATCAGGGTGATGAGCGCCGTGATGCCGCCGATCAGCCAGCGGCTGTCGTACAGGGTGTTGAAGTGCCCTTTCAGGTCGACGGCCGGCTCGTCCGTCGCGTTCAGCGAGGGACGCGGGTCGAACGGCACGCTCAGGATCGGCGGGCTGTGCACGACGTGGGCCAGGGAATGGTTGTCGGCGGGCTTGGTCATGATCGTCTCGGTTCGTTACGGACGGTGGGTCGCGGAATGCCGGTGGCGCGGGGCCGCGTCACGGACGGGTGGTGACGCCGACCGCGGACGTCAGCGCGCCGGGGAACAACAGGCTCAGGTGCCGGTTCCAGTTGGCCAGCGGCGAAGCGGCGACATAGACCACATCCTTGGGGCGCAGCTCGAACGCCTCGGCCATGGCCAGCGAACCGGTCAGGCGGGCGTCGAGCTGGAACACGCGCGTGCGCTCGGGCGTCTTGCGCACCACGTAGATCTGGCGCGCGTCGCCGCTCAAGGGACTGATGCCGCCGGTCTCGCCCAGGGCCTCGTTCAGCGTCAGGCGTCCGTTGTGCATGGTGAGCGCTCGCGGCGTGACGACCTCGCCCGAGACGAATACCTTGCTTTCGTCGCGGGAGTGGACACGCACCACGTCGCCCGGCGCCAGCATCACGTTGCCGGGGTTGATGCCTTTCTGGACCAGCTCGCGCAGGTTGATGCTGTAGCGGATGTCGCCGCGCTCGAGCGCGATGCGGCTCTGGTCGGCCGAGGGCAACAGGCCGCCGGCGCGGTTCAGCGCTTCAACCAGGGTCATCGGGATGTCGTTGATCGCCTGCAGGCCGGGCGCCTTCACTTCGCCGTCGATGTAGACCCGCTTGCTGCGATAGGCCTGCACGCGCAGGGTGATGTTCGGGTTGGCGATGTACTTGGCCAGCTTTTGGGTCAGCAGCGCGCGCGCCTGCTCCTCGGTCAGGCCCTCGACCAGCAGCAGGCCGGCGAACGGGAACTGGATGCGGCCCTGGTGGTCGACCGCGAATCCCGGCTGGGCGATATTGGCGGTGGCGCCGGCCGCGGCGACTGCGGCGTCGCTCGATGCCGCGGCGGCGGTCATGCCGCCGGCCGCCAGTTCCGGGTGGTCCCAGACCACGATCGAGAGGATGTCGCCGCGGCCGATCGTGTAGGGCGGCGGGTGCGGCACCAGCAGCTGGGACAGGTCCTGCTCGCCGCGCACGGCGCTGGCTTCCTTCTCGGCTGCGATCAATTGCTCGGTGATCATTTCCGTGGGCGGGGGCGGGTCGCCCGCGGCAGCGCTGTCGCCGGAATGGAACTGCGGCCCGCTGGTGCAGCCGGCAAGCGCGAGCATACTTGCTACGACGATCAAGCGCAGGTGCAAAATTTCTTTTTGAAAATTCATGGGCTTGCCTATGAAAATGAAGCGCCTTGTCAGGCTGACCAAGTCAGCGTAAGGCGTCCATTACCGGCAGCTTTGCTGCACATCAAACGGCAGGCTCAGGTGCGGCCGTGGCCAGCGGACAAGCGCGCCATCCATTGCGCATGGCGAAAAATCGCGCTCAGCGCACCTCTTCGAGCAGCTTCAAGGTCTCGGCAAAGGTCCAGATGCGGCGAATCTCGATCACGTCGAAACGCGCGGCGACGTTGGGCGGGAAGGCGGCGTAGCGCGCGTTCAGGTGGATGATGCGCCGCACCGCGTCGTCGGTGTCGGCGCGCCCGCTGGAACGCAGAATCGTGACCTCGTCGACGCTACCGTCGCTGCGCACTGCCACGCTCACGACCGGGTCCGTGCGCGCCGGCGTGGCGGACAGGCGCAGCCCGATCTGGGCGGCGTTGCGTTCGATCTTCTGGCGGAAACTGTCGACGTACATGCGCAGGGGTACATCGCGCTCGTTCGACGCCACCGCGACGCGGCGCGGATTGGCCGCCTGCTGGGCCGGGCGCAAGGCCGCCGGCGTCTCGGCCGGAATGTCGATGCCGCGCATCATGTCGCGCGGCATCGA
>DNCF01000086.1 GCA_003484545.1 Massilia sp.
GGATGAAGGCGTCAATATACACCTTGAAACCGTCGTCCTTGAGCGCGAGCGCGCCAACCGTGCTGCCGCCCTCGACGCGCACGCCATACACCTGTTCGGCCATCGCGCGGTAGGCATCCAGGCGCGAGGCGCGCATCGCCAGCAGCTTGCGCTGGGCCGCCGAGACGCGGTCGCAATCGCCCTGGCAGGCGGCGGTGTTGACGGCGCCGTAGCCGGTGGCGGTGAGGGTGATGACGGCGCTTTGCGCACTCGGCGCCGGCCGGGCGGCAAAGGTGGGCGTGCGCACGGTGCCGCATGCGGTCAGCAGCGTGGCAGCGGCGAGGGCGAGGACAGCGACGAATTTCATGACGGATCCGGTAGTGTGTTCGGTGCGCAAACGGGCGCGGTATCAGACTGGATAACGGACGCTACCGCCGGATCTTGATGGATTTGGGAAATATTTGTACCGAAATGACGCAAAACGGCGTCTTGCTTGATGGTTCGACAAGGAAAACCTGGATTGCCCGCGCAGGACTGGCCGGGCTGGCACCCAGGGCAATGACCCGGCCGTATTCAGGACGAGGACAGCACGAACTGGTTACCGTCCGGGTCCTTCATGATGGCGAAGGTGCCCCAGGGCTGCTTCTGCGGCTCCGAAATATCCACGCCGCGCGCCAACAATTGACGCCAGGTCGCCTCGACGTCGTCGCAGGCCAGCGCGCCGTTGAAGGCGCTGCCGATGCGCTCTTCCTGGCCCTGTGGCGTGAACAGCACGAAGCGGGTTTCCGAGCTGCCGACGCGCAGCTCGATCCAGCGCTGCTTGCCGTCGAAGGGCTGGTCGGTGATGACCCGGAAGCCGAGCTTTTCGGTATAGAAGGCGAGGGCGGCGTCCTGGTCGCGGGTCGGGATGCTGACGAATTTGATGTGGGTGATCATGCGGTCTCCTGGTAAGCCCGAAATTCTCGCACGGCGGCCGGTCCACCTATAATCATCATGACTATATTCTTGGTGACTACAGTGACCGCCTTCGATCCCTACGTGCTGGACGTGCTGATGCCCGACCTGGTCGGCCACGAGCGCTCGCCCGCCGCCTTCCTCATCTACGCTTTCCTGTGGCACCGCATCGAGGCGAACGCCGGCCGTGCCGTACAGCTGAGCTATGCAGCGATTGCCCTCGACACCGGTCTGTCGCGCGTGACCGCCCAGCGCGCCATCGCCTTGCTCGAACGCCGCCAATTGATCAGCGTCAGCCGCGAATCGCGCACGGCGGTGCCGAAATACCTCGTGCTGCGTCCGTGGGCCGCGCGCAAGCGGCAGGGCTGAGGCGGGGCGGAGATATCAGGCATGCATATGCCTCTTGTAACATCTTGTTTCTTGCTTATATCGCATGTTGCTATGACAATGCCTTTAGTCAACAAGAAAAGGGATGTCACGATGTCGAAACGCGTCTTGCGCGCACTGGCCCTGTGTTTCCTGACCCTGCCGTCCATGGCGCAGACCGTGCCGGAAACCGAGCCGGCGCCGCCTGCAGCCAACGCACCGACCGGCGAAACCGGTGAGGCTATCCCGCAAACCATCCTCGTGTCCGGCCAGCGCCCCGGACCGGGCCTGTGGAAGGTGTCGAAGGGCGACCATGTGCTGTGGGTGTTCGGCATCCACGATCCGTTGCCGAAGGGCATGGAATGGCGCTCGAAGGAAGTCGAGCGCAAGATCGCGCAATCGCAGGAATTCCTGGGCGCGCCGAGCGGCGGGGTGAGCGTCGGCTGGGGTGGCGGCCTGGGCGCCTTGCCCTTCCTCATCGGCCTGAAGAAGAACCCGGACGGCGCCACCCTCAAGGACGTGCTGCCGCCCGACCTGTACGAGCGCTGGGCGCCGTTGAAGCAGAAATATTTCGGCGACGACGACGACATCGAGCGCGAGCGCCCGGTCTTCGTGGCCCAGGAACTGTATCGCCGCGCCAAGGTCCAGGCCGGGCTGCACAAGGGCCCCGACCTGCGCGAGGTATTGGGCAAGCTCGCCAACCAGCACAAGCTCAAGTACACCTCGAACAAGGTCGAGGTCGAACTCAAGGAGCCGGGCAAGGCGGCGCGCGAATTCAAGAAGGGCGCGATGGCAGACGTGCCTTGCCTGGCCGCGACGATCGCCCAGCTCGAGACCGATATCGAAGCCATGCGTACGCGGGCCAACGCCTGGGCCGTCGGCGAGCTCGACGCCATCGAGAAACTCGATTACTCCGACCGCGAATCGGCCTGCCACAACGCCTTCCTCAGCAGCGCCATCACGAAGCTGCAGCCGGAACTGCTGACGATGCAGCAACGCGCCCGCGACAGCTGGCTGGCCGCGGCCGAAAAGGCGCTCGACACCAACACCAGCACCTTCGCCCTGTTGAGCATGAAGGACGTGCTGTCGCCGCAAGGCACGCTGGCCAGGCTCAAGGCCAAGGGCTACACGGTCGAAAAGCCGAATTGAAATTCGTCGGACACGTCATTGATGCCCCTGGCATCAATGACCCCACCCTACGATATTCTCCGGACGTTTCTCGGTAAAACTGTCCCCATCCCGCCACACTTCTTCCCGCCACTGCCCCGCACGCCTACCGTGCACCTGAAATACTTGCCATTGCGCTATCATTGCTGACGACGCGACATGGATTCCTGACATTCCCGGAACCAGCAGGACCGTCTCGCGCCATCAGAACAACCAGTGGAAAAGGGTAGAGCATGAAGTTATCCCGTGTCGCCGAGGTCCTCTCGGATTACGCGCGCGCCGAAATGTACGCGCTGTCGTCGATCCGCAAGCTGTCGGACGTACACCTGATCTGGGGACCGATCCATGCCCGCACGGCGTATGGCATCGGCGCCAAGGACTTTTCCCTGTACCGCCTGGCGAGCACGCCGAAGAAGAGCTGGTCCGACTACCTGATCAACGAACCGCTAAAGGCGAAATATGCGGCCATCACCTCGAAGGAAGCGCGCCAGATCGCCGATGATAAATCGCGCTTCTTCGAGCACTGCCACGCCCACGGCATCCGCACCATCCCGATCCTGGCGCTGGTGACGAAGCAGCCGTCGAACGGCGGCATCATTCCCCACCTGAATTCGGCTGCGGAACTGGCGCGCGTGCTGGTGCCGGGCCAGTATTTCTTCAAGCCGAGCAACGGCTCGCACGGCAAGGGCACCTTCTCGCTGCGCGTCGAGGGCACGACCTTCCACTGGGCCGGCAACAGCGGTTCGATCGACGAATTCTTCGCCTACTGCCAGTCGGCGCTGGAGTTCACCCGGGCCCTGATCGTGCAGCCGAAGATGTTCAACCACCAGGTGATCCGCAACATCACCCAGGCCAAGGGCCTGTCGACGGTGCGCATCTGCACGGTGAGGAAGGGCGGCGAGATCAAGGTGATCGGCTCTTGCCTGCGCATCATCGTCGGCGACAGCGAGACCGACAATTTTACCCACGGCTCGAGCGGCAACCTGGTCGGCGCCATCGATTCCGACACCGGCGAACTGATCGGCGTACGGGCTTCCCGTTCGCGCACCTGGCCAAAGATGACCGACGTGCTGGCGCATCCGCGCACCGGTAAAACCATCGTCGGCGTGCAGCTGCCCTACTGGCGCGAAGTGGTCGAGCTGGTGACCAAGGCCCACCACTCGATCGAGAGCCTGTACACGGTCGGCTGGGACGTGGCGATCACCGACGACGGCCCGGTCATCGTCGAGGCCAACTGGCGCTACGACATCGACATCCTGCAGGTCGCCTACAAGAAGGGCTATCGGCAGGGGATCGCCGAGAACCTGGTGGTCTGAGCGGCGCACAGGTCCGGACCCTGCCGGGGTCCGGCTGCAATCGACGGATTTGCCGACTGTTGCGCAGGCGACGCACAACGCTAAAAATCTCGTTATCGAAAATTTACATTTTCGTGAATAATCACAATCGTCTCGTAGAATTTCCACACGGCACTAATTGCTGAGCAAGCGGAAGGCGTCCTGCCTTTCGCCGGAGAGGACGAGACGCCCGATGATTTCCCCGCTTATTTCCCGGCTGTTGCCGGTTCCCCTGCTGTTACTGGCCCTGTCCGCCGCGCACGCGGACGACGCGGCCGGATCCGGTACGCCGTCCACTCCTGGCGCCTCCCTCACCACCACCGCGACCTTCGCGTCGCAATACGTCTCGCGCGGCATGCGCCAGACCTGGGGCCGCCCGGCCCTGCAGCTGGGTGTCGATTACGCGCATCCGGACGGCTGGTCGCTGGGCACCTGGGCTTCCACCGTCAGCGACCGTTTCGTCGAAGGCGGCCGCGTCGAGTGGGACCTGTACGGCGGCTATGCCGGCGCCGTGGGGCCGGTCGGCGTCAGCCTGATGCTCATGCACTACCGCTATCCGGGCGCGCGCATCGGCGCCACCGGCACGCGCTACGACTACACCGAACTGGTGCCGGGCATCAGCTACGGACCGTTCTACCTCAAATACAACCGGACCGTGTCGCGCGACTTCTTCGGCATCGCCGGGGCGCGCGGCACCGGCTACATCGACACCGGCGCCAACATCGCGCTGGGCGGCGGCTATACGCTGAACCTGCATGCCGGCGACGGCCGCGTGGCCGGCAGCGGCAACGCCACCTGGGACTGGCGCGACGCCAAGGCGGGCGTGACCAGGACCTTCGACGGCGGCTGGAGCATCGCCGCCGCGTATACCCGCGCCTGGGGCGCCACCGATGCCTACGACCGCTACACGACCGGCGTGGCGCGCGCCGACGGCGCCGTCGCCTATTCGAATCCCGCCAAGGGCACGTTCGCCGTGAACCTCGCCCGCACCTTCTGAGAACGAGAGAGAGACCAGCATGACCGACCAATCGAAGGCGCGCGGCGCGCGCCGCCTGTCCCTGGGTTCGATGTCCCTGAGCGCCAAGATCTGCGCCACCGCCACCCTGCTTGTCGTGATGAGCCTGGGCGCGACCTCGGCCTTCATCGCGGTCAAGAGCAGCCAGAGCGCCGAGGAAGCGGCCATGCGCCAGGCGCGCACGCTGACGCAGGAGGCAGCTGCGCGGCTCAACAGCCGGCTGGCCGCCAACCTGGCGTCGTTGAAAAGCGTCGCCACGGTGCTGCAATCGACCCAGGCGGCGGGGCAAGCCCTGAGCCGCACCCAGGTCGCCGACGTGGTGCGCGCCACGCTGGTGGGATCGGAAGACTTCATCGGCAACGCGGCGGCCTACGAGCCGAACGCGCTGGACGGCAAGGACGGCGAGTTCGCCGGCCAGCAACCGCTGTACGATGCCACCGGCCGCTACATGCCGTACTGGACGCGCACCCCGGACGGCAAGGTGAACGTGGAGCCGATCGTGTTCGTCGCCACCCCGGGCGGCAACGACTGGTACGACGTTCCGAAGGCCAGCGGCCACGCGCACTTCACTGAACCCTACATGTACCCGATCAACGGCAAGGACGTCGTGATCGCCACCCTGGCGACGCCGATCAAGGTGGAAGGCCAGTTCAAGGGCGTGGTCACCGGCGACTTCCAGCTCACCGCGCTCGGCGCCATGCTGGCCGAGATGAAGGTGATGGAAGGCGGCACGCTGGCGCTGATCTCGAACGGCGGCCTGTACGCCAGCAATCAGAACCATGCCCTGAACGGCAAGAAGGCGGAGGATCTTCCGGCCGCCGCGCTGGACGCGGTCAGGCAGGGCAAGCCCTACGACTACATCGACGGCAAGGGCGTGGTGCACCTGCTGCAGCCGCTGCGCGTGCAGGACGACATGGCGCCGTGGGCGATCTCGCTCGCCTTCCCGCAAAGCGTGGCGACCGCGCCGGCGCGCGAGCTGGCCGGCTACGCGGCGCTGGTATCGGTATTGTGCGCCGTGGCCGCCGTGTGCGTGATGGTGGCGGTGCTGCGCCGCCTGACCCGTCCGCTGCGCGTGCTGGGCGACGCCATGACCGACCTTTCCGGCGGCAACGCGGACCTGAGCGTCCGCCTGGCCGTGCGCGGCAACGACGAGCTGGCCGACATCGCCCGCGGTTTCAACGGCTTCGTGGCCAAGATCGAGAACGTGCTGGCGCGGGTACGCACCAGTTCGGACGCCGTGGCCGTCGCGTCGACCGAAATCCGCCAGGGTAATGCCGACCTGTCGGTGCGCACCGAGCAGCAGGCCAGCGCGCTGGAGGAAACGGCGGCCTCGATGGAAGAGCTGAACGGCACCGTGAGGCAGAACGCGGACAATGCGCGCCAGGCCAACCAGCTGGCTGCATCGGCCAGCGAGATCGCCGGGCGCGGCGGCGAGGTGGTGGCCCAGGTGGTGAGCACGATGGCGTCGATCGACGCATCGTCGAAGAAGGTGGTGGACATCATCGGCGTCATCGACGGCATCGCCTTCCAGACCAACATCCTGGCGCTGAACGCGGCGG
>DNCF01000088.1:0-2885 GCA_003484545.1 Massilia sp.
AGCAGCTCGCTCCAGCCGCCGCCGGCCGCGGTCCACAGCGCGCCGGCACACACCGCGGTGCAGGCAAGGACTCCCAGCACCGCGTACCAGGGCTTGCTCGCCAGCGGGTAGGCACGGCACAGGTAATAGGACGAAAAACCGCTGGCGCAGCCATAGAGCAGCGCCAGCGGCAGGGCAAACAGCAGGGCCTCGCTCCACGGTGCGCCGGTGGCGGCAACGAGCAGGCCCGCCAGCATCAGCCCGAGCAGCAGCCAGGCCGCCAGGTACAGCACGATGCCGCGGCGCGGATGCATCAGTTGCGCACCTCGACGCCGCCCATGATCGCGTAGCCGCGGATCACCAGGCGCTTGCGGCTGTCGGGCGGCGTCACGGTCTTCTCCTCGAAACCGCCCAGGATCGGCGTGCCCTCCAGGATGACGGTCCAGTCGGGCGGACACTTGATCGTCACCCCGCCCCAGAACGCGAACACATGGATGACCGCTTCGCCGGAGGCGATCGAGGCGCCGCGCATGTCGAGCGAGCAGCCGCCCATTACGGCGGTGACTTCGCCGCCGCGGAAGTCCTGGGTGTGCACGCGGCGCTCGAAGCCGCCGAGGATCGCGGTGACGTCCAGCTGCTGCGTGTCCTCGCCCGCCATGGCGGCGCCGGGATTGTCGAGCGCCATGCCGTGGCTGCCTCCCGCGCGCGGCCCGCTCATCGCCCGGAACACCACGAACGCGCCGGCGCCGATCAGGACCAGGGGCCAGGCCATGCGCCAGCTGACGTAGACGATGCCGAGCCGGTTCAGGATCATGACCGTGCCGATGCCGATGCCGGCCAGGCCCACCAGGTAGCCGTGCGGGGTCGTGGTATCGAGCAGCTTGGCGACGCCGGCGAAGATGAACACCAGCGGCCAGAAGGCCAGCGCGTCGTGGACCTCGATGATGTCGAGGTTATCGAGCAGGAACAGCAGGCCGATCGCGATTACGAGCAGGCCCATCAGCACCTGGCTGGTCATGGTGCGATCGCTGCGGCGGGCACGGCGTGCTTCGCGACGTTCTTCGATGCTGTCCTTAAGCATGATCCTTCTCCCTGCTCGACGGAAAACGGCGCGCGATCACGGGTCCGAGCACCAGCTGCACGCCCCACATCAGGATGAACAGCGGCCAGCTGTTACGGAAAGTCAGGCCCAGGAAACCCTCGGAAACCGCGAACAGCCAGAAGCCGATGAAGACCAGCCACAAGCCGTTCGCGAATTCCTTTGCGCTGGGGTAGCCGATGGTCTGGTTGATGCCGGCCACGACCAGCAGCAGCGGCCAGTAATGCCAGATGTCGCTGGCATCGAGAACGTCCATGCGGTCGAGCAGGAACACCAGGCCGACCAGGATCAGGACCAGCCCCCACATCATCTGCTTGCGTTGCCTGTAGCTGTTTTCGGTGCTCATTGCATCCTCCGTGTTGTGATGTAAGCACGATAACGGGACGGGCGACAAGAGGAAAGCGGCTTTCGGCGAATGGCGGCGGGAAGTCGGTAAATGGCGAAGGATCCGGCGAACGGCGGCGCAGCGGCCCGGTTCGCCGGACAAGGGTCAAAACAGGGACGAAAAAAAGCCCGCCACGAGGGCGGGCCGGATGCGCTCGCGGACGCCGCTTACACGGCGGCGGCCGACAGGTTCATCGGTGGCTGGTTCTTGACCTGGTTGCGGTACTTGGCGCGGGCCGCGGCCTGCTTGACGGCTTCGCGCGCGATGTTGGCGCGGCGGATCTCCTGGCGTTCCTGCTTGCCGCGATGCTGGGCGATGTGTTTGTTGCCGATTTTCTTGGTCATGACCTTCTCCTCTGGTGAATCGTGTGCATTGCGCTCAGGAGCGGTTGGTCGCCATCTTCATATCCGCCGGCATCAGCATCCCCCACCCAAGCTGGCGCCGGATTTCCTCCGGCGTGGGTGGCGGTTTCGGATCGCGCGAACGCCGTTCGAGGTATTCGCGTACCAGGTGCTTCGGTGGATTCTTGATGGTGGCAGCCATGGAGCCTCCGCTTGCGCTGGACTGCCGCCGCCCTCTGGCGACGGCATGGAATCTGGTGCCGATCCTCGAGGCGACCGGCTAACCTGTTGAGATAGTTGACGTCCGCCGAATTGAATCGCGGGCGTCTCACTCACACGGCTTCATGATAGCGGCGCCCCGGCCCACTCACTGTTAAGTGCCGCACACTGTGTGCGATAACCCAGCCGTTTCGCTCGCCACGAACAAAAAAAGGGGAGCCGGAGCTCCCCTTCTCATACTGCATGCGGTTCTATCAGAACTTGTACTTCAGGTTCAGGTAGAACTGGCGGCCGCTGACGTCCAGCTTCTGCTGCTCTTCCTCGCTGTAGCGATAGTAGGCGCGCTTCACGTTGGTCAGGTTGGTCGCGTCGAACGACAGCACCAGTTGCGGGGTGATGTTGTAGCTGGCGTTGAAGGCCAGCGTGGTCACCGGTGCAGCCATGGTCGGCGCGGTCGGCATCAGCACGCCGTTGATGGTCGACATGCCCTGGCTGTTGGCGGTCGGCGACGGTGCGGTGGTGCTGTTCACGTACTCGCCGCGGTAGTTCGCCACCAGGCGCGCCGAAGCCTTGTCGTTCTCGAAGTACAGGCCCAGGTTGCCGGCCCACTCGGATGCGCCCACCATCGGACGGCCGTCGTCGACCTTGGTCTTGGCGCGGCTGACGTTCGAGGTGAAGCCGAACGGGCTGCTGCCGAACGGCTGCTCGTAGGCCAGCTCGATGCCGCTGATCTTCGCGCCCTGCTGCGACGAGGTGTTGATGAAGAAGGTCTTCACCACCTGGTCGCGCGGATCGGTCAGCTCGATGGTCGAGGTGCCGACGGTGCCGGTCTTCACGTAGCCGTCGATCTTCGAGTGGAACA
>DNCF01000088.1:3053-27423 GCA_003484545.1 Massilia sp.
TCGCAGCCCGGGGTGCCGAAGCCGCTGCCCAGCACGTTGTAGTTCTGACGGCCGATGGTGCGGCTGGCGCCGAAGCGGGCGATCATGTCCGGATTGATCTCGTAGCGCAGGTTGATGCTCGGCAGGAAGTTCTTGAACACCTTGTGCGTCGGAGTCTTGTAGTACATCGTGCCCGCCAGCGGATTGAACGGCACGCCGTCGTAATAGGCGCTGGCGTCGCCGGCAGTCGTGATCGCGCCCGGGTAGGCGGCGCAGGTCGTGGCCGGCTGGCCCGGCTCGGTACGCAGGCAGGTGCGCGGGTTCGGGATCGGGGTAGCGATCTGGGCGTCGACCACGGTGCGCACGTAGCGCACGCCGACATTACCCGACCACGGACCGTTTTCCAGGTTCGCCATCAGGTAGCCCGAGCTCTGGCGCTCGCGCATGTCGATTTCCGAGCTGACGCGGCGCTCCCATTCCGGGCTGGTTTCCTTGGTGTTGGCCGCGATATAGGCCTTCAGCGCTTCCGGGGTGTAGGTGAAGCCGGTGTTGTCCCACCAGCCGCCGTCCAGGCCGTTGCCGAAATCGCCAGGATACGGCTGCCAGCCCTCGGTCGGGGTAGCGGTCGACTGGATGATCTTGCCGGTGGCGTCGTAGGTGACGCTCAGGGGGCTGCGGAAGGCCGGGCCCCAGCGGCCGCTCTTGCGCTTGTGGTCGGCGTGGCGCACGCCGAACTCCAGCGACTGCACCCAGGCGTTGTTCAGCTTGTACTCGGCATCGACCTGGCCGCTCATTTCCTTGTCGGTGGTGCGGATACCCGAGGCGGTGCGACCGACGATCATGTAGCCGCTGCCGTCCGGGTTGATGCCCGGCTGGTTCAGGCCGGCGCCGTGGTACTTGACGTACGGCGCTTCGTGCAGGCCGCCCATCGCGTACGAAATGCCGGTGCCGAAGCGGGCGAAGGTGGTGCCCTGGTCGAGGTCGGTCTTGCCGACGCCGCGGGTGGTCGAGAACAGGCCCTTCAGGGTCAGGTCCTGGTTCACGCGGTACTTGGCGTCGAGGTCGAGGAAGGAGCTGGTTGCTTGCGCGCCGTCGCGGTAGAAGCCTTCCGAGTTGCCGACGTACTGGGGCGTGGTGCCGTCCGGGAAGACGATGTCGGCGGCCTTCAGCACCTTCAGCTCGTGGCCGTACATCGTGCGTTCGGTGACGATCACCGGGTTGCGGATCTGGGCGTAGACGCGCTGGCCGTTCGACGAGGTGTTTGGCGAAGTGGCGGTAATGCCGCCCAGCGTCTCGCCCTTACCGAGCAGCATCGAGTACATCGCGCCCGAGGTCAGGCGGCCATTGTTATTCGCATTCATCGACGAGTGGAAGCCCGTCATCGTCACGTCGAAGTCGGCGTTCGGCTTGAACTGCATCGAGATCATGCCGCCTTTGCGGTCGCGGACGGATTCGACGAACTCCGAGCTCATCGAACCCGGCATGCGCACGCCGTTCAGGTCGGAGGCCTTCAGGCCGGTGCCGGCCAGCGATGCATCGGTGATGCCCAGCATGGTCGAGGTGTTGATCACGTCCCAGCCGCTGCTGGCGCCGTAGGCGAAACGCGAGACCGAGTCGCGGCGCACGTAGCGCTTCTCGGCGAAGCCCTGGGCGATGATGCCGAAGGTGCCCGCTTCGTTCTTCCAGTTGACCGAGGCGTTCAGGTCTGGCGCGGCCTTGTCCGGCAGTTGCGCATAGCTGGCGCCGAGGCTGACCACGCCCGACAGGCGTTCCTTCTGCGACAGCGGCTTGCGGGTGGTGACGTTGATGGTGCCGGCCAGGCCGCCGTCGACGATGTTGGCCTGCGAAGTCTTGTAGACCAGGGCCTGGTTCAGGACCGAGGACGGCATCAGCGACAGGCTGGTCGAGCGCGAGCTCGAGCCCTGGTCGCCGACGTACCAGTCGCCGCCGGAGACGGTATGGCCGTTGAACAGGATCAGCGACATGTCCGGGTTGGTGCCGCGCATCGAGACCTTCTCGGCTTCGTCGTAGTCGGTACGCACGGCCACGCCGGCGAGGCGCTGCAGCGAGTCGGCCAGGTTCTTGTCGGGCATCTTGCCCACGTCTTCCGCCGTGATCACCTCGACGTTGGCGGTGGCGTTCTTCTTGACGCTGAGCGACTTGGCCATCGAGGCACGGATACCCGTCACCTCGACAGTCTGCATCGGGGCTTGCGCGTCGGCGGTTTGCGCCATGACCGGCAAGGCGGTCAGGCTGAACATCGCCATCGAAACGGCGGCCGCCAGCGGCTTCTGCTTGAACATGATCTCTCTCCTGGTATAGATATTGGTTTACTGCGCGGCAGTCGGTTCGCTGCCATATTATTAGTATTATCTATAAGCAAATATTTTGGACAATCACTTGTCATCCTCCTGTCATAACTTGAAGGAATGTATACCGCCAGCAACAAACGGTTATGGTTACATGACGAATATTCATTGTCAAAATGGCTGGGTCCGCGTTAGCGTCCTGATTTTGGATTCCGGAGACACCACCCATGCGCCTTGCCTGCCTGCTTCTCGCCGGCGCCGCCCTCGCCGGCTGCGCTTCCCCGCCACCGAAGACCGCGCAAACGGTTCCCGCCCCGGCGCCGATCGAGACCATCCTGCAAAAGCAGATCTACCAGATGAGCCCGCTCGAAGCGGGACGCTACGTCGCCTGGGTCCACGAGGCCGAGCCGGACCTGCGCAAGCGCATCGCCGCCATCGGCCGCAAGAACATCGGCCAGCCCTACATCCTGAACCTGCTGGGCGAATTCCCGTTTGAGGTGCACGACAACCTGCCGCTGTTCAGCCTGGATCACAGCGATTGCGTCGTGTTTGCGGAACACACTTACGCGATGGCGCTGTCGCGCTCGTGGGAGGAGTTCTTCTGGATGCTGCAGCGGATCCGCTACAAGGACGGCGTGATCGGCGTCGCCACCCGCAACCACTACACGGAACTGGACTGGAACGTGTCGAACCGCTGGCTGGTGACCGACGTCAGCGCCGAGCTGGCAGGCGCCAACGGCCCGGCCTACGATATGCGCGTCGATCGCGCCCGCTTCCTGAAGACCCGCCACAACACCGTGCGCGACATCCCGGTCGAGACCAGCCGCCAGGCCTTCGTGCCGAAGGAGCAGGTCGCCGCCATCGCCAGCCAGTTGCAGGAAGGCGACTTCGTGAACGTGATCTCGACCCGGGATGGCGAACACTGGGCCTCGCACGTCGGACTGGTCGTGCTGGGGCCGAACGGCGAACGCCACTTCCTGCATTCGGCCGAGCCAAAGGTGCGCGAGGAGACCTTCGAATCCTTCATGGCGCGCGCCGCCGAGCGCGAAGCGAAGAACGCACGCGAAGGCAGGAACGGCCAGCGCCTGGCCGGCTTCAAGTTCCTGCGCCTGAACGAGAATATCGTGGTGCCGCCGATGGCGCCGCAGCCACGCCCGGGAACCTGACCCGGCTTTCGGGGCGCGCCGCGGGTGCGTCCCGGCCTTCCTGACGCGGGCATCCGCCCGCGCCTCCTCCCTCCAGCCGCGCTCACGCGGCCGTGCGATCCACGCCCTCCCTGCCGGGCGTCGCCGATTCGCCACACCCACGCCTCCACTATCTCCATCCGCTGGCGCCAATACTGATTTCTCGCGCACTTAATTTCCCAAGACAAATCACTTATTTGTCGATTGGAAATCTACCAAGCCTTCCCAGCCTATTTATTTCCTAATTTCATTTCCGATATTAAATGAATTCCTGCTTCCGTTTTAATTCGGAATTTCCGGTTGAGCGGGGTCAAACTCATCATTCGGGCGGCCCACGATAATAAACTTACTCAGCAACGGCCAGTCTAATCGTCGCCCCGTTTCTATTAAGCGTTTAAATATTTCCAGCGGAATTCAATTTCACTTTCTTTGTTATTCGATCGAATTGCGCATTGTCGCGCCGCTCCTTCTGCAACCCTCTGACGATTCACGCGATTGCCATGCCCACTTTATCCGCCCGAGTATTAAGCCAGTTCTGCGCAGGAATGGTATCGCTGCATCGCACCGCCAAGATAGCAGTGATGATCGCAATCGACCTGCTCGCCTTGCCGCTGTGTTTTCTGATCGCCATGCTATTAAGGGGCGGCGACATGAAACTCGCGTCGAATTACGCGCCAGCCTCTTATATTGTCGTGGCGCTGGTAACAATTGCCGCCTTCTCGATGTCCGACCTGTACCGCGCCGTCATCCGATTTATCGACGGCCGACTATTGAGTACGACCGGATTCGCGCTCGGCATTGCCATTTTGTGCGCTTATGTCGTGTCATTCGCCATCAATGACGCGATGTTTCCACGCAGTGCGCTCGCGATTTACTGGTTTATCGCTTTCTCGTACGTCGTGGCTTCGCGTATCGGCATTCGCAATTTCCTGCGCAGCCACGGCGCCCGGCGTCCCACCTCCGATGCGGTCGCCATCTACGGCGCCGGCGAAGCCGGGGCCCAGCTGGCGCAAACCATGCGCAGCAGCGACGAGTACCGTCCCGTATGCTTCTTCGACGACAAACGTGCCCTGATCGACCGCACGATTGCCGGCCTGCGCGTATTCCCTACCGAGCGCCTGGCCGACCTGGTCGCCGCCCACGGCATCCGCACCGTCGTCGTCGCCGTTCCGGACATGCCCGCCGAACGCCTGCGCGACATCATGCAGCGCCTGGCCGGCGCCGGCGTCACAACGAAGATCCTGAGCCGGCTGGTCGACCTGGCGGACGACCGCACCCGGCCGCGCGACTCGATCCGCGAGCTGAAATTCGAAGACCTGCTCGGCCGGCCGCCGGTGCCGCCACGCCTCGACCTGTTCGCCCGCTGCGTACGCGGCAAGACCGTGCTCGTGACCGGGGCCGGCGGCTCCATCGGCAGCGAACTGTGCCGCCAGATCGTCACGCTCGGGCCATCCCGGCTGCACCTGCTGGACCACTCCGAATACGCGCTCTACACGATTCGCCAGGAACTGGTCACGCGCTTTCCCGACCTGCGCATCGACGCCCACCTCGGGTCGGTCTGCAACGCCGAGCTGCTCGAGCGCATCCTGGCCGGCGACCGTGTCGATACCGTCTACCACGCCGCCGCCTACAAGCACGTGCCGCTGGTCGAGTCGAACATCGTCGAAGGCCTGCGCAACAACGTGCTCGGCGCACAGGTCGTGGCGACCGCCTGTGCCGCCCACCACGTCGAAACCTGCGTGCTCATCTCCAGCGACAAGGCTGTACGCCCGACCAACATCATGGGCGCGAGCAAGCGCATCGCCGAGCTCATCTTCCAGGCGGCGGCCGCCACGCCGGGCGCCAGGACGACGTTCTGCATGGTCCGATTCGGCAACGTGCTCGGTTCCTCGGGATCGGTCATCCCGCTGTTCCAGCGCCAGATCGCACGCGGCGGGCCGCTGACGATCACCCATCCCGAGGTGTCGCGCTACTTCATGCTCATTCCCGAGGCGGCGCAGCTGGTCATCCAGGCCGGCGCCATGGCCAAGGGCGGCGACGTCTTCGTGCTCGACATGGGCGAGCCGGTACGCATCGTCGAGCTGGCGCGCACGCTGCTGGCCATGTCGGGCCTGACCGAAAAGACGCCGCAGAACCCGGATGGCGACATCGAGGTCAAGTTCGTCGGCTTGTTCCCTGGCGAAAAACTGCACGAGGAACTGCTGACCGACGGCACCGTGTTCCCCAGCGAGCATCCCCGCATCATGCGCATGAAGGAAAACGCACTGCGTCCAAGCGTGCTGGAGACCTGCATCACCTGTTTGATGATGGCCTGCGAAACCCACGAGCGCGGCATGATCGAGTCGATGGTGAAGGCCATCGTCAGCGAATACACACCCCAGCTTCCCGACATCACGCCGGCACAGGTGCCCGAGCCCGAGCCTGCCCGACTCAGCCTGATCAACAAATTCGTGCCGTTCCGCATCTAAGCGGCCGCTTGAAGCACTTACCCACCTTACCCCTACTGTTGGCGAGGATACACATGCGCGACGAACACCAATCGGCCCACCTGGAGCAGCTCATAGCCAAACTGCGCGACCGCACGGCGGTCATCGGCATCATCGGACTCGGCTATGTCGGTCTTCCCCTCACCCTGCGCTATGCGGCCGTCGGCTTCCGCGTGCTCGGGATCGACATCGATGCCGCCAAGGTCGAGAAGCTCAACCGCGGGCAAAGCTATATCGAGCACATCCCGGCGGCCGAGATCGAGGCGGCGCGCGCCGCCGGCTTCGAGGCAACCACCGATTTCACCCGCGCCGGCGAGCCCGACGCACTGATCATCTGCGTACCGACACCGCTGAACGCCTACCGCGAACCCGACCTCTCCTTCGTGCTCGACACCACCGACGCGCTGCTGCCCTTCGTCCGCCCCGGCCAGCTCGTCTCGCTCGAAAGCACCACCTACCCCGGCACCACCGAGGAAGAGCTGCGCCCGCGCCTGGAGTCGCGCGGGCTCGTCGTCGGCCAGGACATCTTCCTCGTGTTCTCGCCGGAGCGCGAAGACCCGGGCAACCCGCATTTCGAAACCCGCACCATCCCGAAGGTCTGCGGTGGCAGCACCGCCACCTGCCTAGAGGCCGGCGTCGCCCTGTACGGCACGGCGATCGACCGCGTGGTGCCGGTCAGCTCGACCCGTGCGGCGGAATTGACCAAGCTGCTGGAGAACATCCACCGTGCGGTCAACATCGGCCTGGTCAACGAAATGAAGATCATCGCCGACAGGATGGAAATCGACATCCACGAGGTGATCCGCGCCGCCGCCACCAAGCCCTTCGGCTTCACGCCCTACTATCCGGGGCCGGGCCTGGGCGGGCACTGCATCCCGATCGACCCCTTCTACCTCACCTGGAAGGCGCGCCAGTACGGCGTGCACACCCGCTTCATCGAACTGGCCGGCGAGATCAACAGCGACATGCCGCACTGGGTGATCGGCAAGGTGACCGATGCGCTCAACCAGCGCGGCCGTTCGGTGATGGGCAGTCGCGTGCTGGTGCTGGGCATCGCGTACAAGAAGGACGTCGAGGACATGCGCGAATCGCCCTCGGTCGAGCTGATGGAAATCCTGCGCGAAAAGGGCGCCCGCGTCGACTACTCCGATCCCCACGTGCCGGTCTTCCCGCGCATGCGCGAGCACCGTTTCGAACTGTCGAGCGTGGCGCTGACGCCCGAATCGCTCGCATCCTACGACCTGGTCCTGCTCGCCACCAGCCACACCGCGTTCGACTACGACATGATCCGACGCTACGCCAACCTGATCGTCGACACCCGCGGCGTCTACCTGGAACGCCTGCCCCACGTCGTCAAGGCCTGAGCCGCAATCGGAGAAGATCATGCGCAACTATCCCCCCGCCATCCTCGACCGCAAGATCCGCTTCGCCCTGGTGGGCTGCGGCCGCATCGCCAACAACCATTTCGGCGCCATCCGCGAGCACCGCGAACGCTGCGAACTGGTCGGCGTCTGCGACATCGACCCGCGCGCGCTGGCCCAGGCCGCGGACAGGACCGGCGCCGAGGCCTACACCAGCCTCGACGCAATGCTCGCCCGCTGCGACGCCGACGCCTTCATCGTCACCACCCCTTCCGGCCTGCATCCGGAGCAGGCGGTCCGGATCGCGAACGCCGGCCGCCACGTGATCACGGAAAAGCCGATGGCCACGCGCTGGGAGGACGGCAAGCGCATGGTCACCGCGGCCGACGCCGCCGGCGTGCGCCTGTTCGTCGTCAAGCAGAACCGCCGCAACGCCACCCTCCAGCTACTCAAGAGCGCGGTCGAGAAAAAGCGTTTCGGCCGCATCTACATGGTGAACCTGAACGTGTTCTGGACCCGCCCCGAGGAGTATTACAACAGCGCCAAATGGCGCGGCACCTGGGAGTTCGACGGCGGTGCCTTCATGAACCAGGCCAGTCACTACGTCGACCTGATCGACTGGATCGTCGGCCCGGTCGAAAGCCTGCAAGCTTATACCGCCACGCTCGCGCGCAACATCGAGGTCGAAGACACCGGCGTCATCAGCCTGCGCTGGCGCAATGGTGCGCTCGGCTCGATGAACGTCACGATGCTCACCTATCCCCGCAACATGGAGGGCTCGATCACCATCCTCGGCGAGCACGGCACGGTGCGTATTGGCGGTGTCGCCGTCAACGAAGTGCAGCAATGGGAGTTCGCCCAGCCCGATCCCGACGACGCCAAGGTCCAGGACGCGAGCTACCAGACCACGTCGGTCTACGGCTTCGGCCACCCGCTGTACTACGACAACGTTATCAAGGTCCTGCGTGGCGAGGCCGAACCCGAAACCGACGGACGCGAGGGACTGAAGTCGCTCGAGGTATTGGTGGCCGCCTACATGTCGGCGCGCGACGGCAGGCGCGTCGCCCTGCCGCTGGAGTACTGATCATGGACCGGCATACGCCCCAATCGCAGGTCCACGCCAGCGCCATCGTCGACGATGGCGCCGTCCTCGGACCGGGCACCCGCGTCTGGCATTTCGCCCACGTCTGCGCCGGCGCCCGCATCGGCGCGGGGTGCTCGCTCGGCCAGAACGTCTTCGTCGGCAACGACGTGCGGATCGGCGACCGCGTCAAGATCCAGAACAACGTCTCGGTCTACGACGCCGTCACGCTCGAGGACGACGTGTTCTGCGGTCCCAGCATGGTGTTCACCAACGTCCACAATCCGCGCGCCGCGGTGGAGCGCAAGAACGAATACCGACGCACCCTGGTGCGGCGCGGCGCCACGCTCGGCGCCAACGCCACCATCGTCTGCGGCGTGACCGTCGGCGAATACGCCTTCATCGGCGCCGGCGCGGTCGTGACCCGCGACGTCCCGGCGTTCGCCCTGATGGCCGGCGTCCCCGCGCGCCATATCGGCTGGATGAGCCGCTACGGCGAACGCCTGCCACTGCGCATCGGTGGCCACGGCGAAGCGCGCTGCCCGCACACGGACGACCTTTACCTGTTGCAGGACGGCGTCTGCATGCTGGTGCCGGGCGCCGGCAGCGGCGCCTCCCAACCCTAACCTACGGACACGACATGGAATTCATCGACCTCAAATCACAATACGAAGCTTCACGCGAACTGATCAACCATCGCATCCAGACCGTGCTCGATCACGGCCAATACATCATGGGCCCCGAGGTCGCCGAACTGGAGGCGCGCCTGGCCCAATACACCGGAGCCCGGCATTGCATCACCGTCGCATCCGGCACCGAAGCACTGGTGATCTCGCTCATGGCCCTTGGCATCAAACCGGGCGACGAAGTCATCACGACCCCGTTTTCCTTCATCGCCACCGCCGAAGCCATTGTCCTGCTCGGCGCCACCCCGGTGTTCGTCGACATCGACCGGGCCAGCTGCAACCTGGCACCGAGCCTGATCGAGGAGAAGATCACGCCGCGCACCCGCGCGATCATGCCGGTGTCGCTGTTCGGCCAGCCGGCCGACATGGACGAGATCAATGCGATCGCCACGCGCCATGGACTGGCCGTGATCGAGGACGCCGCCCAGAGCTTCGGCGCCAGCTACCGCGGCAAGAAAAGCTGCAATTTGTCGACCATCGGCTGCACCAGCTTCTTCCCCAGCAAGCCGCTGGGCTGCTATGGCGATGGGGGCGCGATCTTCACCAGCGACGACCAGCTCGCCGGCGCCATGCGCGAGATCCGCGTCCACGGCCAGTCACGCCGTTACGTCCATACCCGGATCGGCGTCGGCGGCCGCATGGACACGCTGCAATGCGCCATCGTGCTGGCCAAGCTGGACCGTTTCGAATGGGAGCTGGAGCAGCGCACCAAAGTGGCTGCGCGCTACGACGCGATGCTGTCGGGACGCATTGGACTGGTCGGGCGCATGCCTGAGCGTACCAGCGTGTACGCCCAGTACACCGCCGTCGTCGAGGAGCGCGAGCGGATCCAGGCTGCACTGCATGCGGCCGGCGTTCCCACCGCCGTGCACTACCCGGTGCCGATCCATATGCAGCCGGCCTATGCCCACCTGTCCTCGGCCGACGCATGTCCCGTCGCGCGCGAGATGGCGGCCAAGGTGCTCAGCCTGCCCATGGGGCCCTACCTGTCGGCCGAATCGGCCCACACCGTTGCCGCAACGCTGCTGAGTGCGGCCGGGGTGGCGCTGCCGGGCGCCGACGGCGCTGCCGACGAGGCGGAGCAGCCGCGCAATACCAGGGCGGCGCCGGTATTGCCGTAACCCTGGCGTATTCGATCGCCAGGCTCGCCCGTTGCCGATGGCAGCGGGCCGGAAACGTTTATTGGTTTCTTATCAGAAGGACACCATGTGCAGGATCGCTCATCTTACGTCTGCCCACCCGCGCAACGATCCGAGGATCTTCATCAAGCAGTGCCGCACGCTGGCGGCAAACGGGTATGACGTGACATTGGTGGTGGCGGACGGAAAAGGCGATGCCCACATGGATGGGGTTGCGATCGCCGACGTCGGCCGCCTGCCCGGCCGGCTGCAGCGGATACTCAAGACCACCCGGAAGGTATTCGACAGGGCCCTCGCCTTGAATGCGGATATCTACCATTTCCACGATCCTGAATTGATTCCCGCCGGGCTCAAACTCAAACGCCGGGGCAAGACGGTCATCTTCGACTCGCACGAGGATGTGTCTCGCCAGCTCCAGGGCAAACCTTATCTGGGCCCGGTGTCGCGGCGGGTATTGCCTGCGCTGTTCTCCGCCTACGAACGGTTCGCCTGCTCGCGCTTCGACGGCATCGTCACGGCCACGCCTTTCATTCGCGACGCGTTCCTGAAAATTAATCCGGTCACGGTGGACATCAACAATTTTCCCATCATTGACGAGCTCGCCGACGCCGACTCGTGGAGCACGAAGCGCAAGGAGGTTTGCTACGTCGGAGCGATCAGTGGCATCCGCGGCATTCGTCAGCTGGTGGAGGCCGGCACCCTGCTGCGGTCGGGCGCACGCCTGAATCTGGCCGGGCGCTTCTTCGACCCGGCGGCCGAAGCGGAAGTCAGGGCACATCCCGGCTGGCAGCATGTCAGTGACCTGGGATTCCTCGATCGCGCCGGGATACGCGACGTCATGTCGCGCTCGCTGGCCGGGATGGTCACCCTGCTCCCCTTGCCGAACCATATTGACTCCCTGCCGACCAAGATGTTCGAGTACATGTCATCGGGCATCCCCGTGATCGCCTCGAACTTCCCGCTGTGGCGGGACATCATCGAAGGGAACCGATGCGGCATCTGCGTCGACCCGCTCGATCCGCACGCCATCGCCGCCGCGATCGACCATCTGGTCACTCACCCGGACATCGCAAGATCGATGGGCGAACGCGGCCGCCAAGCCGTACTCGAGAAATACAACTGGGGCATCGAGGCCGCCAGATTGACCGATTTCTATGGAGCTCGCACACATGTTAAACAAGCTATCGCAACTTTTTGACCAGGTCACCACCATTGCCAGGCTACCTGTGGTGCGGCTGCAATTCCGTTCAGACCTGAATCCGGAAAACGTCGAGAAAAGCTACAAGTACTATACGAAACCACATCCCAAATACAAAATCTTTCCACACAAGTCGGTAGGCGCCGCGCTGGTCGATTTAACCAAGTTCCGCGATCGCGAGGAGTATTTGCAGCACATCAAGGGACGTAATTCGGCGGACCGCCATGCCCGGAAAGCCAAAGGCAAGGGTTACACGGTCGTGGAAATCGACAGGAATGATTTTGTCGACGATATCTACGAAATCAACAATTCGCTCGACGTTCGCCAGGGACGGCCGATGGATCAGTCGTATCGCGAAAAAAAGACGAGCTACCAATCCGAAGTCAACTTCAAGTACTACGGCGTACTCAATTCCGCGGGCAAACTGATGGCCTACGGTGAACTTGGGTTCTATGGCAATTTCGCTTCCTTCACCCGGGTGATCGGCGTCCGCAACAACGATGGCGTGATGCATCTGATGGTGACCGAAATAATCTGCCAGCTGATCGAGGGTCGTAATTATCAATACCTGATGTACGACACGTATTTCGGCGCAAGTCCCGGCCTGAAGACATTCAAGAAGATGCTCGGTTTTCAACCTTATCGCGCGAAGTATTCCCTACAATGACTAGCGTACTCGGCCGCCTGTATTGCGATTACCTGATGCCCTCCCAATTGGCCTCGTACGAGGACGTGGTGCGCACAGCGCACGAGGCCGGGTACACGCAGACTTCCGTACGCGGCTTCTTCGACCTCGTGCGCGAGGGACGGCCGCTGCCCGACAAGGTCCTGGTGCATCGCCATGACATCGATACCGACCTGCGCACCACACGCAAGATGTTCGAGATCGAGAAAAAGCACGGAATCAGGTCCAGCTTTTATTTCAGGCTATCCACCCTCGACATCAAGCTGATGCGCGAAATAGAAACGTATGGAAGCGAAGCCAGCTACCACTACGAAGAGCTGGCGACCTACGCCAAGAAGAACCGGATCAAATGCCCGACGGCGCTGCGCGCTCGAATGCCTGAAATCCGCTCACATTTCACCGCCAATTTCTTGCGCATCGAGCAGGCGCTCGGCAGGAAAATGCGCACAGTGGCGAGTCATGGAGACTTTGTCAACCGGCGCCTGAAGGTGAATAACACCGAGATTCTCGAGGATCCGCAGTTGCGCCAGGATTGCGGAATAGCGTGCGAAGCCTATGATCGCGCGCTGCTCGATCATATCGACATCTACATCGCCGATCGCCCGGCGCCGCAGTATTACTACCCAAGCTCGCCATTCGATGCAATACGCGGTCATCGCAGGATTTGTTTAGTGACCCATCCGCGGCAAGTCGAAACAAACTGGAAAGAAAATACCAAAGACAACTTATTCCGTTTTTATGAAGGCTTGGTCTGGTAACGCGATGCGTTTGCCTGCCCCGAGCTCGAAGCGGCCGAAAAATCCATGAATCCGAACAAAACTTTTACCTTGCCAGGCAGCTGTTCCCGGTTCACCGCCACCCCGACCGTTTTCGCTTTTCCTCCCGCGCGCGGGGGACACGCTGTCGCCACCCATCGGCATGCCTGCTCACAAGCGCCCGATGCGTTCCTTTTTTCGCACACGAAACGAAGAGCACGGCTCGCCCTGGGGATCGTATGTGCCGGTCTCAGCCTCCTGCTGGCAGCCTGCTCCGACACCAAGCATCTGTATGTGGCAACAACAGGTTCGGACGCGAACGCTGGAACGCAAGCGGAACCATTCCTGACAATCGCGCACGCGGATTCGCGCGCGCGTCCAGGCTACACGATTCATGTCGCCCCAGGTACCTACAAGGTCGCGGCGCCATCGAAACGTAGCGCCGGCATCCTTACCAGCAAGAACGGCACGCCGACCGAACGCATCAAGTTCGTATCGGATACCAAATGGGGCGCCAAGATCGTGTTCTCCGGCACCGGCATCGCGTGGCACTCGAAAGGGGCCTACGTCGACATCGAAGGTTTCGACATCACCGGCACCGGGCGCATCGGCATTCTCGCCGAGGGCGGCAACGAGAAGATCACCAACAACTTTGTCCATGACCTGCAGGTCAGCGGCGGCTGCAATGGCGGTGGCGGCGCTGCCATCGATGTCTGGGGCCCGGGAGGCGGCGCCGTCATCGACTCCAATGTCGTCAGAAACATCGGCGTCCAATGGCTTGCTGCGCGCAGCTGCAATACCGTGCAGGGAATTTATGTCGCCAACCGGAACAACAGGGTGTCGAATAACGTCATTTCGGGCGTGGCTTCGGTCGGCATCAACAGTTGGCACGGCGCGACGGATTCCACGATCGTCAACAACACCATTTTCAACTCGAAAATGGGCATCGTGATCGGACACGGCGACAGCGGCGCGACAGGGGCCGGCACCCGCAACAACTACGTTGCCAACAATATTGTGTACCGCAATGGCCACGGCATTACCGAAATGGGCAAGGTGGGCGGCAACAACCGTTATGCCGACAATCTGGTGCACTCCAACGACATCGATTGGCGCGTAAAAGGAGCTGTGAGCGGCACGATCTCCGCCGATCCACTCTTTGTCGATTACCAGGGCAACGGCACCGGCGATTATCGCCTCCAGCGCGCGTCGCCGGCCAACGGCAAAGGCGCCAGTGCACATCTGTTCCTGCCGCTACCCCCAGGATCGCCCGATGACGGACCGACGAACCGAAGCAGGTCCGACAGCGAAGAAAGTCCGCGTCTTGCCCCTGACAAGAATTGAGTTCGGACCGCTGGGCAATTCGAATGAACCTCATGCCATTCCTGAGAGCACCTAACAAACCTGTCAGGGCAAGGGATGCGGCCACCCGACGCAGCGCCGAAGACAGTACGACGGTATGGCGAGGCGCTGCAACGCAGCCATGGCGGTTTTGTTAGGCCCACTGAATCTTTGTCCGACGCCTGGAGCCCATTGAATGAATATCGTCCTGATCAATCATTATGCCGGCTCGCCCCGGCACGGCATGGCCTACCGCCCCTATTACCTGGCGCGCGAATGGGTTGGTGCGGGACATCGCGTCCACATCCTTGCCGCGGACCGCTCGCACATCCGTGCCCGCCAGCCCGAACTGGCAAGCGCGGCGCGCCTTGACGAAGACATCGACGGCATCGGGTACAGTTGGTACCGCACGCCGGCCTATCGCGGCAATGGCATCGGGCGCGTCAGGAACATGGCCGCCTTTGTCGCCACCTTGTATCGAGACAGCAAGCGGATTGCGCAGGCATACAATCCGGACGTCGTCATCGCCTCGAGCACCTATCCAATGGACATTTGGCCGGCGCACCGCATTGCCAGGCTGGCCAAGTCCAAATTGCTCTTCGAAGTGCACGATCTGTGGCCCTTGTCGCCGATGGAACTGGGTGGCATGTCGAAGTGGCATCCCTTCATCATGCTGGTGCAGCAGGCCGAGGATTACGCTTACCGCCATGCCGACCGCGTGGTCTCGATGCTTCCGAAGGTACGCGAATACATGATGTCGCGCGGACTGGCGCCGGAAAAGTTGCACTTCGTCCCGAACGGGATCGATCCGGGCGAGTGGCTGGCGGACAGTCCGGAGCTGCCGGACGAGGTTGGCCAGCTTCTCGGCAGGCTCCGTGCGCAGGGAAACGCCATCCTCGGCTATGCCGGCACCCATGGCGTGTCGAACGCGCTCGACAATATGCTGGACGCAGCCAAATTGATGCAAGGCGAAAAGGTCGCGTTCGTGCTGGTAGGCGGCGGACCGAGCAAGGATAGCCTGCAGCAGCGCGCATCACGCGAAAAGCTGGACAACATCCATTTCCTCGACCCGGTCAAGAAGAGCCAGATTCCGGCCTTGTTGAAGTGCTTCGACATCGCCTACATCGGTTGGCATCGACATCCGCTGTACCGTTTCGGCATCGCGCCGAACAAGCTGATGGATTACATGATGGCAGCCCGCCCTGTCCTGCATGCGGTCGCGGCCGGGAACGACCCGGTTCGGGAGGCCGGCTGCGGCCTGACCGTCGAGCCCGACGACCCGCAAGCGGTAGTCGAGGGCATCCGGGCCCTGCTGGCCCTGACTGCCGACGAGCGTCGTGCAATGGGAGAAAGAGGCAAGGCTTTCGTACTCGAGAACCTCACCTACCCGGTGCTGGGTCAACGGTTTCTTGCCGCGTGCGCCTGACGACCACGCCGGCCTCGGCACGCAATCGGCACGGTGCGCACCACTCTGTTAGGAACTGCCTGCCGGGCATGCATCGCGATCGGAGCCGCACTATTTCGAAAAACCAGGCATCAAAAGGCTGAAGAATGATGAAACGCGTTTTCGACTTATTGTTGGGACTGGCGGCTTCGGTCGTCTTCATTGTTCCATTGCTGATCTTCGCATTGCTGGTAAAGCTGACCTCCAAGGGACCGGCCCTGTACTGGTCGCACCGGGTCGGCCGGAATAACGTGCTTTTCTCGATGCCGAAGCTGCGCACCATGCGCGTGGGAACGCAGGTCGTGGCGACCCATCTCCTGCAAAATCCCAATCAATACCTGACACCGATTGGCGGCTTCCTGCGCAAGTCGAGCCTGGACGAACTGCCGCAGCTGTGGTGCATCCTGCGCGGGGACATGAGCGTCGTCGGGCCGCGACCGGCGCTGTTCAACCAGGAGAACCTGATCGAGATGCGCACCGAAAAGGGAGTCCACGTGATTCGTCCGGGCTTGACCGGCTGGGCACAAGTCAATGGCCGCGACGAGTTGCCTATACCGGAAAAAGTGGCGCTGGATGTCTACTATCTGCGTCGCCAGTCGCTCATCTTCGACATCAAAATCATTCTCCTCACCTTCATCAAGGTTCTGCGCCGCGACGGTATTACCCACTGATAGCGACCGATCAATCCGCGGGTCGGGCGATGCCGGCATCCGACACCAGGCCGAACCCGGCCAGCCTGTGCAGCGAGCTGCCATGCGCGAAGGGAGACCTTGGCCGGATGCATCGACCGCGCCGACGTGAAGCAGCAGGACGGCAATGTGGAAAGGACGAGCACCTAAACAGATCCCATGCCGGCGTTGCACCGTCTCGCGCCGTATGTGCGTACTGTCTTTGCGACGCCTCGCCAGAGCCTTGTCGCGGGGTGCTAGCAAGCACCCAGGCAGTGCGGCTCGCCCCAAGCCGCCATCGAGGATCATGAAGAAACCGGCGTCTGGCGCTACAACTGCAGGACGGACGCCCTATCGTTTCAGTGGGACCCGAGCCTCGCAAATCAGTTTCCCGGTCCATTGGTAGGGCTCGTCTCGCCCGGACAAATAGAGCGCAACATCCACAAGCCTGTGGTTAATGGATGATGGCTTGAGAATGAAGATCAGGGCAAAGGCGCCAATGCAGAGCGGAACAGTCCACCAGGTCACGCGCGGTGCCGGCGACGTCATGGCGATGCGTATGTAGCCAAGACTAATCACACTGCCCAGGATAAAGCTGGCAATCACTTCGGACGCCGTGTGATATTCAAAATGAACCAGCAGGAGGCCAAGACCGGCGCTGACCCAGAGTCCGAATAGCACACCTGCTCTGCGCCAACCCGCCGGGGCGCTTTGCAACACAACAAAGAACAAGACAGGAACGACGGCCGTGGCGCACAAGGCATGCCCACTCAGCGCCTTGAAATCGATCGACTGGATCCCCGCGTCCCACCCGAGAAACGCTATTTTCGACAGTGCCACCAAGCTTAAGCCGGCAACCAACATGAGGCACCAGTAAAGTGCCATCTTCCAGGCCCGCCCCGTGATCAACCACGCTGCGATCGCTGCGGCCAAAGGAAGCGCAACTGCCGTATGGCCAATATCGATCATTAGCTTCCAAAACATGATAAAGGTATCAACCTTTCAAAAACCAGGGGCATCCAGTCGTCTGCCAGGAAGCCGAGGATGGAAACCGTCCAGTACTCGCGCCGTACCACAGATCAGCAAGACCCCAATCGCCCATTACCCCACACCATGCCTGATCACACCCGTCGCAATCGCCGGCAGAACCATCAAATTTGCTGATCAATGAACCGCAAACAACCGCAAACCTTGATCAGTTAAATTGCTGGCCGACAGCAGCCTGACGTCTCACATTGTCTCGTCCGTATCGATACCGCGCAAAGGCACCAAGTGCAGCGCCGAAACCCATGTCTGGAACTGCCTTGGCCGTCAGTGCCCAGAGAATCGAGATGCACACGAAGGAACAAGCAAGTATGAATTCACCAGACTTCTTTCGTGAAAAGTATCCATCGACAAATAGATACAATGCCGGCCAAGCCAGTAATGCAGCGAAAAAGACGAAGCCGACCAATCCGAAGTCTACCCAGGCGCACAATATATTATGTGCATAGTGACCATCGGCATAGCTGCCGAAATCACCGAACGCGGGATTTTCAGTAATCGTGCGCCAGGCTTCTCGTGACAGCTGCTCCCGGGCCACCCCTGAACTGGAATGGGACAAATCGAACAGCTGCAATATCCGGTTATCCGGCAACATGCCGATGATAGACTCCGCATTCAAACCCAGCCAGGCCAAGAGGAAGAGGACAAGCATTACCGAGTAAAACTTGTTTCTCGCATGATAGAGCTCAATGATGGGAATCAAAAACAGCACGGCCGAAAATTCGCTACGCGCGCCGTTCAAAAACAGGCTGGAAATTGCCAAGCCGTAGAGCAAGACGCGCATCCCAATGGATTTGACGACACAAACCACGATCAGAAATCCGTAGAGGTAGGAACGAGCAAAGCCCTGATAGGTTGCGAGGCTGTCGGGGTTCGTGGCCTCGTCCAGGGAACGCAAGTAGAAAAAACCGTCTATCGAAAAATAGAACGTGATTGCCGACATCAGTAAGAGGGCTGCCCCAGCCAGAAGTCCGAACAGCCTGTCGTTCAAATCCATCATCCGGAAGATAATGAAGGTATCGATACAGAAAATAAGGCTGAATACATACCGTTGCAAAATCATCCTGTTCGCGCCTGCAGCAAAGTTTGCGGCGAGCACCAGGCTATAGTAGGCGATAAACAGCACAAAATAGAAATCCGTATTGGTAAAGTATTTCTTATCTTTCTTTACAGCAAAAAAATAAAAACACATCAGGGGCGGCGTCAGCACGAGCGCAACCGGAGAGAAATAGCCTCCCAGTACAGCAGGGATTAGCCCGAGCCCCAGTAAGGTGTGGTAAAAAAAGAATCCAGGAAACAGCAGCAGAAACGCCAGATGAACGGTGATTTTCCCGTCGATGGCTGCCCATGATCGGCTCGGCCGGATATCCAGTGCATGCATGATGAGCCGCCGCGTGAACGAGTTTTCTGGAGTGAACGACCGTTAATCGATCGCTGTCTTGCGCACCCGCTCACGCGGCGCCTCGGCGTTCTGAGCGAACCGGTGGGACATGTACAGGTAAACGAAGTACAGAAGCGAATAACTGATTGTGTAATTCCAGAGAACCTGCGTCAGGGAATAAGGGGCAAGGAACACTGTGATCGTGGTGATGAACAGGGCGATCTGCCACACGAACTCTACTTTTTGTTTGCCCGCGACAAAAAACACGTAGCTCAGCGGACTGGCCACGAAGTTAAGGAAGTACAGCGGCGCCAGGATGCGCGCAAATTCTCCTGCGCCGCGCCACGGCTCACCGAATACCCAGGCGCAAAGATCCGGCGCAAACGCAAAAATGAACACTGCCGGGCCGCAGCCAAGAAGGACAAGGGCTTTGAACGTGCTGCGGTAGGCTTTCTTGCAGTTTCCTAGAGTCTGGAATTCGTGCACGGCCTGGCGCTTGAAAACTTCCAGCACCGAGGCCGCAAGCAGCGAGATCGGGGCCGTCAGTATTCGCTCGGTCAAGGCAAACAGGCCAGCGGCAACGAAGCCATACTTTGCGCCGATCACAAACAACGGAAACTTCCCCGCCGCCATATTGAGCAGCCCTGCTGGCAAGGAGAAACGCCAGAACGATTGATGCTTTTCGAGATACTTGCGCTGGGCGATACTCGGCGTCAAGGCAATGCTGGGACGCGGCGGCGACAGAAGGATAATGGCCGCCGTGACGCCAACGGCCAATCCGATAATCTGACCGGCCAACAAGGCTGTTCCACCGACGCCGACGAACAGCAGGACAAGCTGGCCTAGCGCGATGGCGCCCGCGCCGAAGACTTTCACCAGGGCTGCCTTGCCGAATGCACGGTACGAAGTCGCATAGGCGCTGGCCGTGTGGCTGTACGCTGTCAACCAGGTGCCGATACCGATCGTCAGCAATCCGAACCACGACATGTTCTGCGCTTGTGGAAGACCGCATAGGCGTGCCGCAACCGCGCAGAGCGTAATGGCAATCGCCAGCAAAGTCGAGAAATAGGCGACCACGCTAAAGCAGGTCTGCTGGGCGCTGGCTTCATGGTCAAGGATCATTGCGGCCTCGAGCCTAAGGGTGGCAACCGTGGAGGCAATGGCGATGACGCCCAGCCAGATGCTGAACGCTCCCATATCCGCGGGCGTCGCCAAGCGCGTGATGAGCGGAGCGATCAACAAGGGTAATGCTTGCGCCACGACGGTGCCCGTGAGAACCGTGGCGGCATGTTTCCAGAAAACAGGTAAGGTCGCAAGCATATACGCTCTTCAGATTTCATCCGAAAAAAATTTTTCGATATTTCCCAACGAAAATCTTTCTAATTTTTCGCAGAAAATCAGAGTCCAGCAATCCAGTGAGATTGTCTTGTTTTTAAGGGTTATTGGATTGATGAGTATCAATGCTGATCCGCACTGGTGCCTCGAGCGAAGTTTCTGGATCTCATCATTACCCGGACCGAAGTGCCGATTTGCCGATTCCCTTATCGGGCGCGATTGCTCGTCGACCTGGCGATCATTGTTCCGAGAACGCTCATCGCTCCCCGAGCGGGCTCTCGCAAGGCCTGGCACATCGATGAAAATTATTCTTTTGAGAGCAAGCGATCAAATGCCAGAAGAGAATATTGCTCCTGATTACTTACTGAATATCCAGTGGCTCGACGGCCTGTCGATTGGCCACATCGAAAAAAAACCGTTTGAGTAAATTCAAGGCGCCAGCGTGGCAAATTGTTATTGTCGAACTATCACAACGGCATGGCTCCACATGAGCTGACTGGCACACGTAGAAATTATTTTGATCAATCACCGCTCTGGACTTCTGACCGGTGACGGTCTCCAGCCTGCACCGCCGCTACGCTGACTCAGCCATTGTGATCGGCATGGCGGCGATGAACTATCCAAGGCGTCCTCATTCCACAACGCACCGCGTGGCGCCTGATTAGCCGTACATCGTTTCCAGTTGCAATAGCCGACGTTTTCCTGGCGATGTGCACCCTGCTATTTGCATTTCGACTTCCACTGCCGGCCTTTCGGTACACCGGAGATGGAGTGCGATTAACCAAATGAGGATCAACATGCGCAGCAAGAAAATGCCGAAGCTATTTTTCCAGACACAGAGCCCGCTCGGCGATGAGTACTGGCACTCGATCTGGATTTCGCTGCTGCGTGGCCTCGCCGCTTTTGTCGTTGCCGCCGCACACTTGCGCGCCGAGATGTATCCCGGCTTGCGCACGGTTGCCGACCCATCGCTGTGGTTCCAGGGCTTTGCATTCCTGACGGGGTTTGCGCACCAGGCGGTGCTGGTATTCTTCATCATCAGCGGCTGGCTGGTAGGCGGCAGTCTGCTGAACAAGATGGACCAGCCTGGCGCCATGAGCAACTATGCCGTCGACCGCGCAACGCGGCTATGGACCGTGCTGATTCCCACCTTCGGGCTGACCTTGCTGTTCGGATTGGGCACGGGTGCGCTGCTGCCGGGTACGCTCGATTTCTCGAGCGCCAATGAGTTCTCCGTATTATCGTTTGCCGGTAACCTGGTTGGCCTGCAGGACGTGATCCTCTCCGAATTCGGCGGCAACTACGCCCTCTGGAGTCTCGCTAACGAGACCTGGTATTACGTCCTGTTTCCATTGCTGGTGTTGCTGTTTACCGCGCGCCGCGCCGGTTCGCGTATTGCCAGTGGGGCCACCCTCGCGCTGGCGGCGGTCCTGCTGCCGGTCGAGATCGTTCTGTACTTCGGAATCTGGCTGCTCGGCGTGGGGTTTTCGCGCGTGCGGATCGAATGCGGTATCGGTGCCCGTTGCGCCTGGCTACTGCCGCTCCTGGCCGCGGCCGCGTACTTCCGCCTGACCGGGGACAATGACAAGTTCGACCAGACCACGCTCGGAATGGACCTCTTCCTCAGCGTGATGTTCCTCGTGCTCCTGTCCAGCCTGCAGTTCAAGGCGGCGCCGGCATCGAAGCTGGCCCGGCCGCTGGCTCGCATCGGCGGCTTCTTTGCCGATTTCTCGTTCAGCCTGTATGTCCTGCACCTCCCCTTGATCTTCCTGCTGAAGCACGTCGCCCTTACCCAGTTCGACCTGCAGCAGTTGTCCCCGAGCGAGCCGCTGCACTTTGTCGTGTACCTGGGAATGCTGGGCACCCTGCTGCTCGGATCCTATCTGTCCTATCTACTCTTTGAAAAGCACACCTACCGCATCCGCCGCATGCTGAAAGACGTGCTCGCGCGGCGCGTGATGGCGACGTCCTCCGCCACCCCCGCCCCCGCCAAGCGCTAGCCGGCACCCTCTCGCGGCCGTGCTCGAGGCGAGGAATGCCTCGACGGTCGGGGCGAGACAGGGTTCGCAACCCATTACTCATCCTGATAGGAATGTTATGAGAACAATCGCAGTCATCGGCGCGACAGGCGAAGTCGGCTTCAGGCTGATACCGGCCCTGCATTCGTCATACAGGATCGTGGCCGTCGTTCGCAATCGGGACAAGCGCAATTTCAGCCGCTACCCGGGCGTGGAAGTGCGGGTGGTCGACGATGTGGCAAATGTCGATGGTCTTGCCCGAGCGCTCGACGGCTGCGAAGCAATCGTCAATACAGGCTATATCTGGTTTGCCGAACACATTCATCAGGCGGTCATGCAGAGCCAGGCTCCGATCCGCCATATCGTATTGACCGGATCGACCGGGATCTTTACGCGCCTGCCTTCGCAGAGCGCAGAGCGCAAACGCCTGGCCGAGAAGTTCATTCAGGAACAGTTCCGCTGTCCCTGGACCATTATTCGACCAACGATGATCTACGGTCATAAAGATGATCGGAATATCTCCAGGCTCGTCAGTGCAGTTGCCCGCTATCCCATCATGCCCTTGATCGGCAAGGGGAACAGTCTGATCCAGCCGGTGCTGATTCATGACCTTGTCAAGGCCTACGGCATGGCCTTGTTCAATCCCAAGTACTACAACAAGTCTTACAACATCGGTGGCAGCAAGGCCTATTCGAATCGGGAGCTGATCGCCTGTGCCGCCTCCAGCCTGGGGCGGCCTGCGAGGTTGGTGCCGCTTCCCGTCACGCTCGTTCGCCGTGGCGTCGCCTTGTTGTCGATGCTGGGAGTCAGCCCGATCTCCACGGAACAGGTGGAGCGTTTTCAGGAGAACAAAAATATCGACCTCAGCAGCTTCATCGCCGACTTCGACTACGTTCCGCGCGACTTCGAGCAAGGAATACAGTTACTGATCCGCGACATGAAGGAGCACGGGCGGCTACGCTAGAAAAGGGCCGGCATTGATAGTCGTGGCTCAGGTCGTCAGTGCGCGCAGGCGTCCGCCAGACGGCCATCGCCCCGCGCCGACAACCTGGCCCCGCGCCGACTACATCATCCGCGTCGTGCCCTGCCACCGATAAGCTGGCTTGGCGACCAACAACCGTTGCTCCCGTCTGCGTTGGATGATGGCAGGGCAACCTGGCGCCTGTCGGTGGGCGACAGCGGTAAGCCCCTCGACAGGCCGCTATCCTCGTGATTCCTGAACAGCCGGATTATGCCAAGCGCTGATACATCGGGATCTCCAACTTGCGCTCCGGTACCGCTCTAGCACGCGCCCTGCTCCTGCGCGCCAATGGCGTCGCGCCTTGCCCTGAAGCTTGTGTCCCGCGCTCTTAATCCTTTGACTTTATAGATAGCTCATCCGTATGTACGCATTGATAATGCGCGGAAATTTTTCCTGAAAAACGTTGAACTAAGGAAGTTTCCGCCCCTCAAAGCTTACTCTTTCACGCTAACAAGCAAGGGTAAGTTTTGATGAAATTCGCTTCTGTCGTTGCAACCGCTCGTATCAACCACGTCCTGGCCGCCAGCGTCATGCTCGCCTTTGCAGGCGCCGCTTCGGCCCAGACCGCCAAGACGCTCGTCGAGCCGGCTTTCGATTCCCCGGCCGCCACCAGCGCGCCGGCCGTCACCGCCGCTGCCGTGACGCCCAGCGCCACCACCGTCACCGGCCACCTGTACGTGTCCCCGAGCGGTTCCGACTCCAACCCCGGCACGCAAGCCAAGCCGGTGAAAACCATCGCCCGCGCCGACGCGCTGGCAAAGGCCGGCTACGTCATCCACGTGGCGCCGGGCACCTATAACGTCGCCGCGCCCTCGACCGGCAGCGCCGGCATCCGCACCACCAAGAGCGGCACCGCCACCGCCCGCATCCGTTTTGTGTCGGACGTGAAGTGGGGCGCCAAGATCGTCTTCTCGGGCACCGGCATGGGCTGGAACTCGAAAGGCGCCTACGTCGACATCGAAGGTTTCGACATCACCGGCAGCGGCCGCATCGGCATCCTGGCCGAAGGCGGCAAGGAACGCATCACCAAGAACTTCGTCCACGACCTGAAGGTCAGCGGCGGCTGCAACGGCGGCGGCGGCGCGGCGATCGACGCCTGGGGTCCGGGCGGCGGCGCGGTGATCGATTCGAACATCGTGCGCAACATCGGCGCGCAATGGGTCGCGGCGCAGTCGTGCAACACCGTGCAGGGCATCTACCTGACCAACCAGAACAACATCGTCTCGAACAACATCATCTCGGGCGTGGCTGCGGT
>DNCF01000088.1:27753-28037 GCA_003484545.1 Massilia sp.
ATCTTCGGCAACAAGATGGGCATCGTGATCGGTCACGGCGACAGCGGCGCGACCTCGGCCGGCACCAGCAACAACTACGTGGCCAACAACATCGTCTACCGCAACGCCTACGGCATCACGGAAATGGGCAAGGTCGGCACCAACAACCGCTACGCCAACAACCTGGTGTTCAACACCGGCCGCGCCTGGCTGGTGAAGGGCGCCGTCACCGCCACCGTCGCGGCCGAACCGCAGTTCGTGAACTACCAGGCCAACGGCACCGGCGACTATCGCCTGAAGAGCAC
>DNCF01000488.1:0-373 GCA_003484545.1 Massilia sp.
CCTCCGTCAGCACGTCTTGCCGCATGCGCAACACGTGGCGCGGGCCCGCCGTTGATGGAAGGTTCTCGCTATCGCTCATTGGTTGTCGATTGTTTATGTTCATCACGCGCCGATTCGGCAAATTTAACAATTCATACGTAAAAACCGCATTTTCGAATATGAATTCTAGCTTTTGGAAAATTTTAGCACTGACCTGGGTCTTCTATAAGTGTTAAACTGACGAAACCGTCGTTTCCTTTAAGAAGGATTGTTAATGAACCAGATGTCAAGGCGCCAGTTCCTGAAGGTTTCAGGCGCCACCATCGCGGGCTCCAGCCTGGCGGTGCTTGGCTTCGCTCCGGCTACGGCACTCGCCGAAGTCCGGCAGTACAAG
>DNCF01000488.1:427-5532 GCA_003484545.1 Massilia sp.
ACCTGCCCCTACTGCTCCGTCGGTTGCGGCATTTTGATGTACGGCCTTGGCGATGGCGCCAAGAATGCCGCCGCCTCGATCATCCACATCGAAGGCGACCCCGACCACCCGGTCAACCGCGGCACCCTGTGCCCGAAAGGCGCTTCGCTGGTGGACTTCATCCACAGCCCGAACCGCCTGCTCGAGCCGGAATACCGCGCTCCGGGCTCCAGCGAATGGACCAAGATTTCCTGGGACCAGGCGCTGGACCGCATCGCCAAGCTGATGAAGGAAGACCGCGACGCGAACTTCGTCGAGAAGACCGCGGACGGCAAGACCGTCAACCGCTGGCTCACCACCGGCATGCTGGCCGCTTCGGCCGGCAGCAATGAAGCAGGATACATTACCCACAAGACCGTCCGGTCTTTGGGCATGCTCACGTTCGATAACCAGGCGCGTGTTTGACACGGTCCGACGGTGGCAGGTCTTGCCCCGACGTTTGGCCGTGGTGCGATGACGAATCACTGGGTCGACATCAAGAATGCCGATGTGATCCTCGTCATGGGCGGTAATGCCGCCGAAGCACACCCCTGTGGTTTCAAGTGGGTAACCGAAGCGAAGGCCCATAACAAGGCCAAGCTGGTCGTGGTCGATCCACGCTTTACCCGTACCGCATCCGTTGCAGACTACTACGTCGCGACGCGTACCGGCACGGACATCGTTTTCCTGGGTGCGATCGTCAATTATCTGCTGACGAACGACAAGATCCAGCACGAATACGTCCGCAATTACACGGACATGCCCTTCATCGTCCGCGAAGACTTCGCGTTCAATGACGGCATCTATTCCGGCTACGACGAAACCGCCGGCAAGTACGCCGACAAGTCGAGCTGGAACTACGAGATGGGCGAAGACGGCTACGCCAAGGTCGATCCGACCCTGCAGCACCCGCGCTGCGTCTACCAGCTGATGAAGAAGCACTATTCCCGCTACACGCCGGAAATGGTGCAGAAGATTTGCGGCGTCGCGCCCGCGCAGTTCCAGAAAGTGGCCGAAGCCCTCGCCTCGACCGCCGTGCCTGGCCGCGCCGGTACGATCCTGTACGCGCTGGGCTGGACCCACCACTCGACCGGCGCCCAGACCATCCGCCTCGGCGCCATGGTCCAGCTGTTGCTGGGTAACATCGGCATCGCCGGCGGCGGCATGAACGCGCTGCGCGGCCACTCGAACATCCAGGGCCTGACCGACCTCGGCCTGATGTCGAACCTGCTGCCGGGCTACATGACCCTGCCGAACGAAGCCGAACAGGACTACGACGGCTACATCGCCGCCCGTGCGCCGAAGGCCATGCGTCCGAACCAGCTGAGCTACTGGAGCAACTACAAGAAGTTCCACGTCTCGTTCATGAAGACCTGGTGGGGCGACGCCGCCACCCAGGAAAACAACTTCGCCTACGACTACCTGCCGAAGCTGGACAAGCCGTACGACCTGCTGCAGGCCATCGAGCTGATGAACCAGGGCAAGATGAACGGTTACATCTGCCAGGGCTTCAACGTCATCGCCTCGGCCCCGAACAAGGCCAAGGTCCTGGCCGGCCTGTCGAAGCTGAAGTACCTGGTCGTGATGGATCCGCTGGAAACGGAAACGGCCGAGTTCTGGAAGAACCACGGCGAGTTCCACGACGTCGATTCGAGCAAGATCCAGACCGAAGTGTTCCGCCTGCCGACCACCTGCTTCGCGGAAGAAGCCGGCTCGCTGGTCTCGTCCTCGCGCGTGCTGCAGTGGCACTGGCAAGGCGCCGAGCCGCCGGGCAAGGCCCGTTCGGACATCGAGATCATGTCGGAACTGTTCCTGCGCCTGAAGAAGGCTTACCAGACACAAGGCGGCAAGTTCCCGGACCCGATCCTGAACCTGACCTGGCCGTATGCCAAGCCGCACAGCCCGACGCCGGAAGAACTGGCGAAGGAGTTCAACGGCAAGGCGCTGGCCGACGTCTACGATCCGAAGGATCCGACCAAGGTCATCGTCAAGAAGGGCGAACAGCTGTCCGGTTTCGCGCAACTGCGCGACGACGGCACCACCACCTCGGGCTGCTGGATCTTCGCGGGTTCCTGGACGCAAGCCGGCAACCAGATGGGCCGCCGCGACAACAGCGACCCGACCGGCATCGGCAATACGCTGAACTGGGCCTGGGCCTGGCCGGCGAACCGCCGCGTGCTGTACAACCGTGCCTCGGCCGACACCAAGGGCAAGCCGTTCGACCCGACCCGCGTGCTGGTGCGCTGGAACGGCGCGGCCTGGACCGGCGCCGACGTGCCCGACTTCAAGCTGGATGAAGATCCGGCCGGCGGCATGAACCCATTCATCATGAACCCGGAAGGGGTGGCGCGCTTCTTTGCACGCGGCATGATGAACGAGGGTCCCTTCCCCGAGCACTACGAGCCGTTCGAGAATCCGGTTGGCAAGAACCTGATGCACCCGAACAACCCGCGCGCGACCACCAACCCTGGCGCCCGCGTGTTCCCGAACGACCGCAAGGAGATGGGCACGGTCGAGGAGTTCCCGGTGGTGGCGACGACCTATCGCCTGACCGAGCACTTCCACTTCTGGACCAAGCATGCACGCCTGAACGCGATCATCCAGCCCGAGCAGTTCGTCGAGATCGGGGACGCGCTGGGCAAGCAGATCGGCGTGGCCAGCGGCGACAAGGTGAAGGTGTCCTCGAAGCGCGGCCACATCATCGCCAAGGCCATCGTCACCAAGCGCATCCGCGCCCTGCAGATCGACGGCAAGGAAACCCACACCGTGGGCATCCCGCTGCACTTCGGTTTCAAGGGCCTGACCAAGCCGGGTTACCTGACCAACACGCTGACGCCCGTGGTCGGTGACGGCAACTCGCAAACGCCGGAATTCAAGTCCTTCCTCGTGAAGGTCGAGAAGGCTTAAGGACCGGAGAGAAAAGAAATGGCACTACAATCTTTGGATATCAAACGCGTGTCGGCAACGACGACGCCGCCGCCCGGCGCCCGCGCACCGGTCTCCGGCAGCGTCGCCAAGCTGATCGACGCCTCGAAGTGCATCGGCTGCAAGGCCTGCCAGACGGCGTGCATGGAGTGGAACGACATCCGCGACGAAGTCGGCGTCAACTCGGGCGTGTATGACAACCCGATCGACCTGACGCCGAAGTCGTGGACGGTGATGCGTTTCGCCGAGCACGAGAACCCTGACGGCAACCTCGAGTGGCTGATCCGCAAGGACGGCTGCATGCACTGCGAGGATCCGGGCTGCCTGAAGGCCTGCCCATCGCCGGGCGCGATCGTGCAGTACGCCAACGGTATCGTCGACTTCCACCAGGAAAACTGCATCGGCTGCGGCTACTGCGTGACGGGCTGCCCGTTCGACGTGCCGCGCATCTCGAAGCAGGACAACCGCGCGTACAAGTGCACGCTGTGCTCGGACCGCGTGGCCGTCGGCCAGGAACCGGCCTGCGTCAAGACCTGCCCGACCGGCGCCATCATGTTCGGCACCAAGGAGGACATGAAGGTCCACGCCGCCGAGCGCATCGAGGACCTGAAGGAGCGCGGCTACCAGAACGCCGGCCTGTACGACCCGGCCGGCGTCGGCGGCACCCATGTGGTCTACGTGCTGCAGCATGCCGACAAGCCGGAGATCTACAGCGGCCTGCCGAAGGACCCGCATATCAGCCCGACGGTGGAGCTGTGGAAGGGCGTGACCAAGCCGATCATGTCCGCGGTACTGGGCGTCTCGGTGCTGGCCGGCTTCTTCCACTACATGACCAAGGGACCGAAGGAAGAACCGGAGGACGACCCCGAGGCGGAAAACGCCGCGGCGGACCGTGAACAGGATCTGCGTGACGAGGAGCGGCGGCCATGAGTCATTCCAACGTACGCAAGGGCATCCTGCGCTATGGCCCCTGGGCGCGGGCCAATCACTGGATCGTCGCGATCTGTTTCGTGCTGCTCACCCTGAGCGGGCTGGCGCTGTTCTACCCGGCGTTCTTCGGCCTCACCGCACTGTTCGGCGGGCCGGAGCCGACGCGCATCGTGCACCCGTACATCGGTGTGTTCATGACGCTGTTCTTCCTGATCCAGGCGGTGCGCTTCTTTCGCGCCAATCTGTTCCGCCGCTACGACGTGCAATGGGCGCGGCAGATCGGCGACGTGCTGTCCAACCGGGACGAGCGCCTTCCGCCGGTGGGGCAGAACAACGCCGGGCAGAAGCTGGTGTACTGGGTGTTCCTGGCCACGGTACCAGTGCTGCTGGTAACCGGTGTGGTGCTCTGGCGGCCCTGGGTGGCCAGTGAGATGCCGATCTGGGCGCTGCGCTGGGCGGCATTGATCCACGCGGTGACGGCCTTCGTCGCCATCCTCACGCTGATCATCCACGTCTACTCGGCCATCTGGGTCAAGGGCTCGATCCGCGCGATGACCCAGGGCCGGGTCAGCCCGGCCTGGGCCCGGCATCACCATAAGCTCTGGTACGACGAGGTCATGGCCGGCGAGAAACGTGGTGACGAGACGGCCTTGCCCCATCGCGAGCCCGGCGATGCCGCGGCGTCCAGACCCCGAACATGACTGACCAACCAAGGGAATCGAGCATGAAAGGAAAACGCGGCCCCGCGAGCCACGAATTCGGCAGCGCACCCACCACCATCATGGAACCGCCGCAGGTAGTCCTGCCGGACGACCAGCTGTTCAGCCGCCGTGCGCTGCGCCTGCGCGAGCTGATGGTCATGGTGCCGGCGCTGGACGAGTTTCTCGACTTCATGGCGCGCCTGGCGCAGGCCCAGCATCAGGTCCTGAGTGGGCGCGAACCGTCCTGGCGTCCGGCGCCGGATGCCTTCGATCAGGCTTTGGAGCATCGCATGCCGCCGCTGGGCTTTCGTGCGTTGCGCCGCGATCTGGACTGGCAGGGTGATCTGCGCGCGATCCTCGATGCGCTGGCGCTGCACGTCGGTGAGCGGCAGAGACCGCTGCTGCAAGCCCTGCGTGACGCGAATGCCGATGCACTGCAGGCGATCGCCGAGGATGTACTGGAACAGCGCGCCGGCAGCGCCGATACCCGCGGGCTGATGCCGCTGGTGGCAGCCGCGCTGCAGGTGGCCT